>CALMLL010000052.1 GCA_937868075.1 uncultured Marmoricola sp.
GGGCCGGCGCCCTCCCCATGATCACCGCGGTCATCGCCGCGATCTTGACCCCGCTGAGTTCGGCGACCGGTGAGGACCTCGAGCACGCGGTCGGGGAGCCCGGGTTCGATCACGCCGAACTGGGCGAGATGCTGATCTGGTTCACTCTGCCGCTAGCTCTTCTTGCCGTACTCGGTTGGTGGCTCAACCGCAAAAGTGGATCCAGCGTCAAGATGGCAAACATCCTGGGCTGGGTGGCAGCGTTGGTCGGCGTCGGTGCCCTAGTGGTCGTGGGCCTCATTGGTCACACCGGTGCCCAGTCGGCTTGGTGTGGTCAGAACCCTGGCTTTGTGAAGTGCCAAACCGGCGACTGACCCTGGCCCAGACGAAACGCCCTCGCACCTCGTCCTCGGTCAGGCCGTAGTCGGCGAGGTCGTAGCGGTGCGAGGGCCGTTTTGCGCCCTGGCGAGACTCGGCGTCGATCTGCCTCACGGCAGCATCGACCTCGGGCGTCCAGTCCAGCCCGAACGCGTCGTAGATCCCGGCGGTCGTGGCCACCGGGTCGGCCACGAAGTCGGAGTAGTCCACGTCGACGAACTGTGCGGCCGGGTAGGCAGATCGGGCGCTGGCGAACCGCTGCGCCGACCTGGCCAGCATGTCGAGTTGGGTCCGGCCGATCCGCTCGCCGACGAACACCGTCGACCACCCTTTCGTCGCCTCGGCGCTCAATGAGCAGGCCGAGGCGATCGCGGTCACCGGGTCGCGATGGGTCTGCACCACCAAGGCGTCGGGATAGACCGCCATCAGCGCATCGAGAGCGACGAGGTGGGACGGGTTCTTCAACACCCACCGCTTCTCGGTGTCGTTGAGGCCAACCAGTTGAAGGTTGCGGCGATGGCGAAGGTAGGCCGGGGTCCAGTCGGCCTCGGCCAGCCATTGGCTGTAGTCGGGGATGTAGGCCAGCGACTCGAAACTGATCGATCGTCCCGACTGTCGAAGCACCCGCCAGCACTCTTCGACGCTGGCCGCGTCCATGAAGTGGATGCCCATGAACTCCGGGTTGCTGACGTGGTGGTCGGCGTACGCCGCATGGAGGTGGGCATAGATCGGGTTGTCGGCCCAGGTGTCTCGTGGTGGGCGCGGCATCGGCACCTCGGTCAGCCACAACTCCAGTCCCTGGTGCCGGGGGTCCGCGGTCAACAGGCGGTGCAGTGCCGTGGTGCCGGTGCGGGGGAGTCCGGTCACGAAGATGGGACGCTCGATGCGCACCTCGGCATGGGCCGGGTTGTCCTTGAATCCCTGCTCGGCCACCAGTCGGCTCACCAGCGCCGACTTGATCTGGGCGCGTTGCACGTAGTGGCCCACCGGGGTCAGGCCGCCGTGTTCGGCGAGGTCGTCGCAGAGGAGGCGCAGCCCCTCCTCGTGGTCGGTGCCGCCGAAGTCGCTCAAGCCGGTGCTGCGGCGGGCGGCCTCGGCAATGTCGTCGTAGGTGCCCAGGTCGGGGCGGGTGCGGGTCATGCGTGTGTTCTCCGGGATGGTCGTCTAGTAGGAGTGGAACTCGCCGCAACTGACATCCAACGTCACCCCGGAGACCGCCGAGGCCAGGTCGGAGGCCAGGAAGAGCGCGGCCCGAGCCACTTCTTCGGGGGTGGCCAGCCGCTTGAGGTCTGTCTTGTCGGCGATCTCGCGATAGATGTCGTCATGGGTGAGCCCGCGCTCGCTGGCCATCCAGTCGAAGTAGGCCTTGTTGACGTCCTCGTAGATCCAACTCGGCGCCACCGAATTGACCCTGATGCCACGAGCGCCGAGTTCGGTGGCCAGAGCCGATGCCAGGTGCACCAGTGTGCCCTTGGTCAGTTTGTAGCCGCCGAACTCGGGCTGGCTCTGACGCAGGACTGCGGAGTTGATCATCAGGATCGACCCCTGGGTCGCGGCCAGGGCGTCGGCGAAGAGGCGGGAGAGCCGCAGTGGCGCCCAGGCGTTTGTCTCCATGGCGGTGCGCAGTGAGTCCAAGGGCAACGTGGTCAGCGGGTCCATCGGCGGGATCGCGAAGGCGTTGTGGATCAGACAGTCCACCTTCCCGAACTCGGCCAGCGCAGCCTCGACGAGGGCCTCGCAGGCGGCCTCGTCGGTGATGTCGGTGGGTACGACGAGAGCCCGGCGTCCGTGCGCGCGGACCTCCTCAGCCATGGCCTCGAGCCGTTTGGGCGTGCGCGAGGCGAGCACCAGGTCGGCCCCCATCGCGGCGGCCTCGGCGCCCAGGGAGCGGCCGAGTCCGGGGCCAACCCCGGAGAGGACGATGACTTTGTCGGTGAGCAGGTTCAACTGAGCATCCTTCGGGCGATGCCGACCTTGCGCGCCTCGATGCGGGCGGTGTAGTCGGCGGGGGTGATCTGGTGGTCGGCGGCATAGGGCAGGTGATCGGCCAGAGCGGCGAACGGGACGACCTCGGCCCGAGGGCCGTCCGCAGCGGTCAGCGGGGAGTCGAGACGCTGCCAGCGCAACATCATCACCCCTTGGGGATGACCGCACGTCTCCAGCCAGTTCGCAACGTGCGGGTCGCGTTGGCTGATCACGTAGCGGAAGAAGCCGTCAGGATCGGCCACCGATTGGGACTTGTTGAGCGAGGTCTGGTGGTGCTCGTAGTCGGTCGAGACGTACCACCGACTGCCGATCTGGATGGCCTGGTAGGGGCACGGCGCCACCGGAACGGTCACGATCATCGCCTCGTCCTCGGCCAGTGAGTAGTGGCCGATCGAGGAGAACTGTGAAGCCAGTCCGCCGGGGGTCGAGGCCGGCACCGTCAGGGTGTTCACCGGCTCCTTGTAGGTGAACCACTCCGGGAAAGCGAACCAGGTGTTGATCCGACCCACCAGCATCTTGGCCGCCACCGAATACCTCTTCGCGATCGCTTCGACCGAGACCGCTGGCCGCTGCTGACCGACGGTGTCGAGGCGCTGGATCCACAAGGTCCCGCGGTCCTGGCCCACCCAGTCGTCGTACACCTCGCGGATGATGAGGGTCTTGCCGCCGTGGCCGGCCTTGAGGTGCCAGGAGAACGTGCCGTCTTCGTCGATCTCGAGTTCGCGGTCGTCGAAGGCGGCCACTGACCCGGGGGCGCCCTCCGCGGAGTAGGTGCCGTCCATGACTTGGAAGGACAGGTCTGTCGTCGTACCCCTCCGGCCGGTGACGAGGTAGTCACCCTCGGGGTCGAGGTGGGCGGTGAAGTAGAGGGCGTCGGGGTTGTCCAGTCCTTGACGGGCGTATTGGTGGGTCGGGTTGATCAGCACCGGGTGGGCAAGGTCGTAGTCGAAGGCCATCTGGATGCACGAGCGGATGCTCCCGGCGAGATAGTCGTAGCCCTCGGCGCGGTCCTGGGCGCTGCACTCGAACGGTGGGTTGTCGATGAGACGCTGCGCCTCGGTGATCGCCTCTCGCAGCGGCGCGCTGACGTCGACGGCAGGTGTGTGGGACACCGCTGTCTCAGACACCGGTGTTTCAGACACGGTGGATCACCGACTCGGCGAAGCGTTCCAGGTGCTCGATCTTGGTGGCCAACGGTTCGGTGTCGGCGCCTGTGATGTAAGGCAGGCGGAACCCCACGATCGCATCGGTCACGCCCTTGTCGGCCAGGCGGCGTACGCCGTCGGGGGAGTAGGCGTCGTAGGAGATCGCGTGCACCTGGAAGTCATCGCGGGTGTCGCCCTCGGCGCGGCGGATCTCGGCGAGGCGGGCTAGGAGGCGATCGAGTTCCTCTCCGTCGCCGCCGGCATGCATCCAGCCGTCGCCCTTCAGCACGGCTCGTTTGAGGGCCGCATCGGAGTGCCCCCCGACCAGCAGCGGGATCGGTTGGGACGGTGCCGGGGTCTGCTTCATCGCGGCGAGGGTGAAGAACTCGCCTTCGTAGGAGAAGTAGTCGCCGGTGGTCAGCCCACGCAGGATGTCGATGCACTCATCCATCCGCTTTCCGCGTCGCTCCCAAGGCACTCCCATGGCAAGGAAGTCCTCGGGCCACGGCGAGAGCCCGATGCCCAGGCCGAGGCGGTTGCCGGACAGGAAGGCCACCGAACTGGCCTGCTTGGCCACCAGCACCGGTGGGCGGACCGGAAGTTTGAGCACGAACGGGGTGAACCGCAGGGTGGAGGTGTGCGCGGCTAGCCACGTGACCAGGGTCATCGTTTCGATGAACTCCTTGTCCTCGAGGAACTCGCGGTCGCCGGCGTCGGTGTAGGGGTACGTCGTGTCGGACTCACGGGGGTAGATCAGCGAGTCGGCCACCGTCATCGAGGTGTAACCAGAAGCCTCGGCGGCCTGAGCCAGCGGGGCGTAGTAGGTGGCGTGCGTCATCGCTTCGGCATAGGTGAACCGCATCGCTCGATACTAGAACGTGTTCTAGATCCATGCCAGAGTGGGGGCATGGACGTCACCGAACTCGCCGATCGACTAGCCATCGCCGACCTGCTGACCGCCTACACCCGCGCGGTCGACACCGGGAACTTCGAGGCGTTGCACGAGGTCTTCACCCCGGACGCGGTCATGGACTACTCCTCGGTGGGGGGACCGGTCGGCCCACCGGCCGAGGTGGTGCCCTGGGTGGCGGAGGGACTGGCCGGCTTCGCCAGGGTCCAACACCTGCTCGGCCAACTCGATGTCCGGCTCGACGGCGATCGGGCCGAGGTGACGGCGTACTTCACCAATCCGATGGTGGCCGTTGCCCCCGACGGCACCGAGTCTCTCTTCGAATGTGGCGGTTACTACCACCACCGACTGATCAAGACCGCTGCAGGATGGCGCTCGGTCAGCCTGGTCGATGACGTGCTCTGGTCACGAGGCTTCTGACCCGAGCCGACGCGGAGCCAGCGGTGGGTGCCTACGATGGAGCCCGAAACCGTCTCGGGAGGTGGTGGCATGCACGACGGCACCCCAACGCGGGCCGAGCTCACCTCGGCGCTGCTCAAGGTCTTGGCGCTCGCTCTCGTGATCGGCCTGGGCCTGGGCTTCGGGATGTACGCCGTGATCCGGGCCAGCGGCCTGGGTGAGTCCTCCTCGCCGGTGATCGCTACGGGATCCTCCACAGCCAAGCCGTTGCCGACCACCGCGATCACGCCCACGCCATCGCAGAGGCCCAGCGCGAGTCGGTCGCCCACCGCGGCCCCCCCGCCCAAGAACCGCATCCAACTGGTCGCCACCCCCAAACGGGTAGGCCCTGGCCAACGCATCAACCTCACCGGCAATTTCCCGGGCAGCGACGGCGCTGTGCTGGCGGTGCAACGGCGCGAGGCCGGCCGCTGGGTCCCATTCGCAGGCATCAGCACGACGGTGCGTGGAGGTGCCTTCGCGACGTACATCCTGACCACCCGCACCGGCCAGCAGGCCTTCCGGGTGTCCCTGGTCGGTGGCCGCTTGACCTCCAACCCGGTGCGGGTGCAGGTCGGCTGACGTTAGGCCGCCGCGAGGCGAGCGCGGCGGCGTCGTTCGGACCGCGAGACCCACCACGCCACCCACCCCGCGGAGGCGACCGTCGCCGCCCCGGTGGCCAAGCAGGCGACTCCCAGAGGTAGGGCCGCGACCAGGGCGCTCACTCCGGCTGGTCCTCCGGAGTTGCCCACGTCGCTGCACAACCGCCAGGCGCCGAGGAACTGCGCCCGCCCGACAGTGGGGGCGTTGTCGGCTCCCAGCGTCATCACGATGCCTGAGGCCAGACCGTTGCCGACCGCCATGAAGAGCGCCACCACCAGCAGGGCGGCGAACGTCTGGGTGAGGGGTACGCCGGCGACCCCGGCACCCAACACCGCGACACAGGCTGTGGCCACCCCGGTGCGGCCGAAGGTGTCCATGATCCAACCTGAGGGATAGAAGAGGGCCAGGTCGACGGCAGCAGCGATCCCCAGCAGCAGCGAAGCCGCGGCCGCAGAGAGGCCGATGTGGTGGGCCCACAACGGCACCACCAGCATCCGGATCTGACGCGTGCCGGAGATGATCAGCACGGCGCTGCCGACGGTGACCAGGGTGTGGCGATGGCGGCGCAGCACCTGAGAGAGGTGGGTCGGTTCGACATCGCGGGAGGCCGGCACGTCGGGGATCAGTGCCGAGGCCAGGGCGGCCAGTAGCGAGGCGACTGCGGCTAGGGCGAACACTGCAGCCAGGCCGAAGCGATGGATGACCGCGGCACCCAGCAGTGGACCGATCAGCATGCCAAGGCGGTGGGACCCGCCCAGCAGCGACATCGCTCGTGCCCGGCGGTCGATCGGCACCACGTCGATGAGGAACGACTGCCGGGCCAGCAGATAGACCGACCAGGTGGCGCCGCTGAGCAGAGCGGTGATTGCCAGGGCCACTAGGGATTCGGTCCGCCAGCCGACCACCATGGCCGCAGCGTCGATCAACCCCGCGACCACGAGTGCGCGACGCTCACCGAGCCGCGCGACCGCGGTGCCGGAGGGCAAGGACGACAACAGCGAACCGACGCCGAAGACGGCCACCACAAGTGCGGCGACGTCGGGCGTGGCACCCAGATCGAGGGCTCTGATCGCCAGTACGGCGAGCACCGCACCATGTCCGGAGGAGGCCGCCACCGCAGGGGCGTAGGCCGGAAGTAGGAGCGGTGCCCAGGAGAACCCCGATCGGCTCGGGCTCAATCAGGGATCCAGTCGAACGTGTCCGGGTTGGGCCCAACCCGCCCTGGTTCGCCGCGGTCGAGGTCCGAGATCGCCGCCATCTCGGCGGCCTCCAGGGCGAAGTCGAAGATCGCCGCGTTCTCACGCATGCGCTCGGAGTGGGTCGACTTCGGGAAGACGATGTCGCCGCGTTGTACATGCCAGCGCAAGGCGACCTGAGCCGGGGTGCGGCCCAAGCGATCGGCGATGCCTTGGATGGTGGCGTCCTCGCCCACCTTGCCCCGCGCGATCGGCGACCACGCCTCAACCAGCGTGCCCTGGCCGAGCGAGGCCCTGCGGGCCGCTTCGTTGGTGAAGAAGGGGTGCACCTCGATCTGGTTCACCGCAGGGATCACCGAAGTCTCGGCCGCCAGGCGAGCCAGGTGCGCGGGCTGGAAGTTGCTCACGCCGATCGACCGGGCTCGACCTTCGCGTTGGAATTCGATCAAGGTGTTCCAAGTGGAGACGTAGTCGCCGTCGTACCTCGTGGGCAGCGGCCAGTGGATCAAGAAGAGGTCGACGTAGTCGACGCCGAGGCGTTGCAGCGACTCATCGAAGGATCGGCGGGCGTCCTCGGGCCGGTGGAAGCCGTTGTTGAGTTTGGTGGTGATGTAGACGTCCTCACGCGCCAGTCCCGACTGGGCCAACGCCTGCCCGACGCCGGACTCGTTGCGATACATCTGGGCGGTGTCGATGTGGCGATACCCGACCGCGAAGGCCTCGAGCACGACCGCCGCGGTCTCCTCCGGGGCGACCTGGAAGACGCCGAAGCCCAGTTGGGGGATGGTGTGGGTGTCGTTGAGGGTGAGGTTCGGGATGCTCATGGCCCCATGACACCACGCCTGGTCAAGGTCGGTGATAGGTGCCTAGTCCGTGAACTCGTCGATGTGCCGGGTCACCGTGTCGCCCTTCGTGCTGAACCACACGAAGTACTTCTCACCGAGCACGAAATATGGGATCTCCCTGCTGGTGCCCCAGCGATAGATCTTGTCGTCGATGCCGGGCTGGACCAGGTAGCCAGGCTGGGCATCCTTGTCGTCGATCCAGGCTGCCCGTGGACCGGCGCTGCGAAGATAGGTGAAGGGTCGGCCTGCCGGAGCCTTGGCGAGGAGTCGCCGTGCCCCCGTTGGGCCGATCTGGTAGGCCGCCTCGTCGTCGTTCCACCCTCCCAGGCCGATCAGCCCACCGGGTTCGGTGACGGCGAGAAACTCCGGGGGCTCCAAGCCGTTATCGATGGTGAACGAAGTGGCCCCGGCGCAGACGAAGGTCGAAAACCCGCCCATCGGATTGGTCGCATAACACGCCGAGCCACCGGTTGCCGTTGGCAGGCCGGCGTTGTGGGCGATCACCCGCGGGCGACAGTGCGACGGATTGCAGCCCTTGAGTTGGGGCTGCCAGCGACCGTGCCGTTTCTCCGGCAAGGCCCAAAGCAGTTGATTGCTTGAAACCGCGACGTTGGTCCATCCAAGGGTCCGTGCTGTGGGGCCCTGAAGCCGCCCGGTGTCATCGACGTAGGAGAGCTCGTTGCTCTCGAGATCGAGAAGGCCGATGCGGGCCCGCCGGGGCGTGGCCATTCCATGCACGCGCATTTCCACCCAGGCCAGCCATCGACCGTTCACCACCGCAGGGGCGGGACCCAACCGAATCATCCGGGTCAGCGTCGGGGCGGCGCCACCTTCGACGTCGCGCACTTCGATCGTCGAGCGTGTCCCATAGCGCACGGTCACCATCTGATCGCCGGTGAAGCCAAGGATCGTCGGCTCGGTGTCCCGGTTGAACTTCTCCGCGCGCACCTCGCGGGTGATCGCTGACAGCGGCAGCACCTTCGGGTCGGCGCTGGCGCGAGATGTGGGAGCAGTCGGCGACGTGCACGCACCAGTGACCAACAGCGCCGCAACCAGCGGGCCGACGATCCGCAATCTGAGGAGGGGCCTCATGCCCTGATCCAACCACTGGTGCGACCGTCCGGTGCGGCAGCCAAGGCCATCAGCCGTTCGGATCGGATTCGCGCCAGGTGCGTTCGAAGGGCAACCGCCAGGTGTGCGGGGCAACGAGTTGGTGGATCTGGTTGGGTCCCCAGGAGCCTTGCTGATAGGGGCGTACGACGGGTGGCCGCTCCAGCAGCGAGGCGGAGATCTCCCAGAGTCGTTCGATGCCCTCAGCGGTGTTGAACAAGGTGTGGTCGCCTCGGGCGGCGTCGTAGATCAGCCGCTCATAGGCCTCCAGCACGGAGCCGGCCCAGGTCGTGTCCTGCATGGCGAACTGCATCGACAGTTTGTCCAGCTTCATCCCCGGCCCGGGGCGCTTGCCGTAGAAGCTCAACGACATCTTGGCCTTGTCGGCCAGGTCGAAGGTGAGGTGGTCGGGGCCGTGGTCGCCGATGCCGGAATCCTCCGGGAACATCGACTTCGGAGGCTCCTTGAAGGCGATCGAGATGATCCGAGCGCCTTCGGCCATGCGTTTGCCGGTGCGCAGATAGAACGGCACCCCTGCCCAGCGCCAGTTGTCGACGTAGCACTTCAAGGCGATGAAGGTCTCGGTCTCGGAGTCGGGTTTCACGCCCTTGATGTCCTGGTAGCCGACGTACTGACCACGGACCACGTCGTGGGGGTCGATCGGCAGCATCGACCGGAAGACCTTGTTCTTCTCCTCGGTGATGGCGGCCGGGTCGAAGCTGGTCGGCGGTTCCATGGCGGTGAAGGCCATCACCTGGAAGAGGTGGGTGACCACCATGTCTTTGTAGGCACCGGTGTTTTCGTAGAAGTCCGCGCGTTGCTCCAGCCCCAGGCTCTCGGGTACGTCGATCTGGACGTGCTCGATGTTGTTGCGGTGCCAGATCGGCTCGAAGAGGCCGTTGGCGAAGCGGAAGGCCAAGATGTTCTGGGCCGCCTCTTTGCCGAGGAAGTGGTCGATGCGGAAGATCTGGGCCTCGTCGAAGACCTGGTGCAACTCGGCGTTGAGTTTGCGGGCGCTCTCCAAGTCGGTGCCGAAGGGCTTCTCCATGATGATCCGGCTGTGCTCGACCAGCCCGGCCTCGGCCAGGAGATGCACCACGGCGAGGGCCGCCTTGGGTGGCACCGAGAGGTAGTGAAGTCGAGCCGGACCCTGACCGGCCCAGTTCCGCTCGGCTTCGAGCACCGCTGTGCGCAACCCCTCGGCCCCGGCCGAGCCGGGCACGAAACGCAGCCGAGTGGCGAACTCGGTCCACAGTTCGGGGCTGATGGTTTCGTCGCCGAACTCCTTGACCGCCTGCTCTACGAAGTCGATGAACGTCTCGGTGGTGTGGTCCTCCAGCGACGTGCCGACCACCTGGATGTCCTCCATCAGTCCCGACTGGAACAGGTGGAGCAGCCCTGGAAGCAGTTTGCGGCGGGACAGGTCGCCGGTCGCCCCGAAGAGAACGACTGTCGTGGGCTTCATCGGCATGGGCACAGCCTGCCTTGTGTGGAGTGCTGTGTCACTGCCCCCTAGGTCAGCGGGGAGCAGACAGGTGAGCCGCGTAGGCGAGGGCGCGTTCGGCCGTCGGGACTGCTTGCGCGCGGTCCTGCGGGATCAGCCCGACTCGGGTACGCCGATCAAGCAGGTCGTCGACGTCGAGCGCACCCTCGTGCGTGATCCCGAAGACCAACTCGGCCAGCGTGATTCCGCCGACTCCGGGTGCGATCACTTCGGCTTCGTCCAGGCCGGTCACTGCGATAGCGTTGTCGATCACAGCGCGGGCTTCGGTGCCGAACCGGCGTACCAGACGACGGGGGTGTTCGAGCCGAGCCAAGTCGACGCGTGGGGCGGCACCGAGCAGCGGCAAGGACCGGGTCGGGCAAGGCTCGCTAGTCAGCCCGGTGGCATCGACCGCGTCCTCGGCCATCTGCCGATACGTGGTCAGTTTGCCGCCGACGACGCTGACGACACCGTCCGGAGAGGTGATCACGGCGTGCTTGCGAGACAGGTCGGCGGTCGACCCCTCGGCGTCTAGGAGTGGGCGGAGCCCGGCGAAGGCGCCCACGACATCGCTTCGCCGCAGCGGGCGTTGCAGGGCGGCCCCAGCCACGTCGAGCAGGAACCCGATCTCGGACTCGGTGGGTTCGGGTACGTCGGGGACCGGGCCCTCGACCGGCTCGTCGGTGAGGCCGAGGTAGATGGTGCCGTTGGACTGCGGCAACGCGAAGATGAATCGGCTGCTGCTGCCCGGAACGGCAACGGTCAGCGCGCTGCGCAAGCCGGGGATGGTGTCCCCACGCAACACGACGTGGCTGCCGCGACTGGGGCGCAGCCGCAACTGCGGGGCGAGTTCACCGGCCCAGACCCCGGCGGCGTTGACCACGCCGCGGGTCCGCACCGTGTGGATCTGACCGCTGAGCTCGTCGCGCAGTGTTGCCGTGGTGGCGGTTGCCGACAGCACCCGGACCCGGGTCCGGACCTGCGCGCCGTGTGCGGCTGCCGTGCGCGCGAGGGCGATCACCAGTCGGGCGTCGTCTTCGAGTTGGCCGTCCCAGTAGAGCAGGGCGCCGCGCAGGCCAGTGGAGCGCAGAGCGGGGGCGAGTTGGAGGGCCTCGGTGCGGGAGAGACGACGCGGGCGCGGCAGTGTCGACCGCCGGGTGCGCGCGGCCAAACGCAGCAGATCTCCGGTCGCGAACCCGATCGAGGCGAGGGCCGCCTGGCCCGTGGACACGCTGGACATCAGCGGCATCAGCCAGGGCAGCGGGCGAGTGAGGTGAGGGGCGGTCCGCTCCATGAGGATGCCGCGCTCGACCGCGCTCTCGTGGGCGATGCCGAGCTGTCCCGAGGCGAGATAGCGCAGCCCGCCGTGCACGAGTTTGCTCGACCAGCGAGAGGTGCCGAAGGCCACGTCGTGTGCGTCCACGGCTAGCACGCTGAGGCCTCGCGCGGCAGCATCGAGCGCGACACCGGCCCCGGTGACCCCGAGTCCCACGACCAGCAGGTCGACCTCGTCGGGGGTGTGTGCGAGTCCGTGATGGATCCGGCCGGCGTTGGTGGTCATGGCGCGAGGTACCTCTCGATCAGGTGCCAGAACTCCTGCTGAAGTCGCGACTCCTCCTGGTCGTCCTCGGCCATGGTCTGGGAGGAGAGCAGGAAGCCGTGCGCGGCGAGAAGCAGCGTTCGAGCGATGGTGGTGGGGTCTCCGGCGCGCACCGCGCCGCTGTCTTGTCCATGGCTGATCAGCGCGACGAGCATGTCGATGAACGCCTCCTGAGTGCGCCCGCGGCGCTCGATCAGGTAGGGGAGCAGGAGGTCGGGGTCGACGTCCAGGATCCGCTGGAAGAGTTCGTCCGACCTCAATGCGGTGACCGTGTCGACCACGATCGAAGCGAACTGCGAGGCAGAGGTGAGGTCCCCTCCGGCCGCGGCGGCAACGAAGGGCGCCCACTCTCGGGTCATCAGATCCCCGAAGAGCGCGGCGGTGTCCGGGTAGGTGCGATAGACCGTCATCCGAGACATCCCGGCTCGTCGCGCGATGTCGGTCAACGTCGTACGCCGCCAGCCGACTGTGAGGATCGACTCCCGGGCCGCATCCAACAACCGGTTGGGAGTGTCCCGCCCTTCGGGGATGTTACGAAGTGACGTCATATGTCACACTGTATCTCATGACGCGTGAGATGCACCCCCAGCGCTGGGGCGACCCCGCCCTTGCTGAGTCCCTTCCCGATTCCACCCGGTCGCTGGTCGATGTGTTCGTGGGCTCCCATGACACCCCGGCCCTGACGTCGGTGACCGTGCCGGCCGGTGGTCTGCACGCGGAAGTCCTGGAGTCCCTGCGGGCCCGACTGGGCGAGGGTGCCGTGCTGACCGACCCCGAGACGAGGCGACTGCGCACCCGCGGCAAGTCCACCCCGGATCTGCTCTTGGCCCGAGCCGGAGACCTCAGCGACGCACCTGATGCCGTGGTCCGACCTCGGTCGCACGAGGCCGTCGTCGAACTCCTCGCCTGGGCGGTGGAGCACCACGTGGCGGTGGTTCCTTTCGGCGGTGGCACCAGCGTCGTCGGCGGTCTGGTCGCGCGCCGCGACGGGTACGCCGGGGTGATCAGCCTCGATCTGGCGCTGATGGATCGGCTGCTCGATGTGGACCCGATCTCGATGACCGCCCGACTCCAGCCAGGGATGCGCGGCCCTGACGCCGAGGCGGCACTGGCCGAGCACGGTCTCACCCTGGGCCACTTCCCACAGTCCTTCGAATACGCCAGCATCGGCGGCTTCGCGGCCACGCGATCCAGCGGCCAGGCCTCGGCCGGCTTCGGCCGCTTCGACGACATGGTCGTGGGGCTGCGCGTGGCTACTCCGGTCGGGGACCTCGTGCTGGGCAGTGCCCCAGCCAACGCCGCGGGTCCCGATCTGCGTGAGGTCGTCCTCGGCTCCGAAGGGGCACTCGGGGTGATCACCGAGGTGACGGTTCGGGTGCGACCGATCGCGTGTGAGTCCAGGTATGAGGCCTGGTCGTTCCCGTCCTTCGACGAGGGCGCCGAAGCGATCCGACACCTGGCCCAGTCCAGGCGGCTGCCCACCGTGATCCGGCTCTCCGACGAACTCGAATCCATGGTCAACCTCGCTTCCCAGAGCGACGTCGGTGGGGAAGGCGTGACCGGGTGCCTCATGGTGGTCGGCCACGAGGGGGACGACATCGAACGCGACCGGGCCGAGACGACGCGGACGCTGCAGAGGCTCGGCGGCACACCCCTGGGCGAGCCGCGGGGGCTGGCCTGGAAACAGGGCCGCTACCACGCGCCGTACCTGCGCGATTCCCTTCTCGATGTCGGCGTGCTGGTGGAAACGGTCGAGACCGCGACGTTCTGGTCCAACCGAGCCACCGTGCTGGCGGCGGTGCGCACGGCACTGGAGTCGACGCTGGGTGAGGGCACCCTCGTGATGTGTCACATCTCCCACGTCTACGAGACCGGATGCTCGCTCTACTTCACGATCGCTGCTCGGCAGGGAGACGACCCGCTGCAGCGGTGGCAGACCGCCAAAGCCGCTGCCTGCGACGCGATGATCGCTGCTGGAGCCACCATCACCCACCACCACGGAGTCGGCCGGGACCACAAGCCCTGGCTGGCCAAGGAGATCGGGCCGGTCGGAGTGATGATGTTGCGAGCACTGAAGGAGTCGGTCGACCCGTCCGCGATCCTCAACCCGGGAGTGTTGATCCCGTGATCGAGCGCTCCTACTCCCTCCTGGTCAACCCGATCTCCGGCGGAGGCGCCGCTCCTGGGGCGGTCGTTCCGGTGGCTCACCTCCTGCGGGCCGCCGGTGCCCGCGTCGAGGTGACCTACTCCCCGGGCCCCAGTGAAGCTGTCGGTCTCGTCGAGGAGGCGGTGGCCCGCGGCGACGTCGTGGTCTCGGTCGGGGGTGATGGCATGCTCTCCTCCTTGGCGGGCACCGTCGCATCCTTGGGAGGGACACTCGGGATCGTCCCGGCCGGGCGCGGCAACGATTTCGCACGGATGTTGGGCCTGCCGAGCGATCCATCGGACCTGGCCGACCTGCTGCTGAACGCCGAACCTGTCGCGATCGATCTGCTCGAAGTCGCGATGCCCGGTCAGTCCCCTCGTCTGGTCGCCGGGTCGCTGTATGCCGGTGTCGATGCGGTGGCTGCCGAGTACGTCGACTTGGCCCACCGACTCCCCGTTCGGCTGCAGTATCCCTATGCCGCGGTGCGGGCTCTCGCGACGTACCGCCCGGTTGATCTGCGCGTGGTCGTCGACGGCACGGTTCACGACTTCCGGGCCGCCAACGTGGTCGTGGCGAACTCCGCCTTCTACGGTTCGGGCATGAAGATCGCGCCGGCGGCCAGCCTCACCGACGGGCGTCTGGATGTGATCGTGATCGAGGCGGCCTCGCGGCGCAGCCTGATCCGCTCCCTGCCCACGGTGTACGACGGCGAGCACATCCACCTTGCCGAAACCCATGTGATGCAGGGAGAGTCGGTTCAGGTGTCCGGTCTTCCGGCTGCCCCGGTCGGAGCTGACGGTGAGCCGCTCGGGAGCCTGCCGGCCACCGGAGAGTCGGTGATCGGCGTCGAGGTGCTTCCGGGGGCGGTTCAGGTGCTGACACCCTCACCCTCGCGAAAGGACCTGCCGTGAAGACTCTGGTTCGTTGGCTGCGCCGGATCGTGATCGCCCTGGTTGTGCTGAGCTTGGCGCTGACCGGGTTGGTCTATTGGCTCACCTACCACCCTTCCGACAAGCAGGCCGCGCGGGTGCGCTGTGCCGCCGACACACCGGTCTTGAAGTCGGGGCAGCCGGTCCGGGTGTTGAGTTGGAACGTTCAGTACCTTGCCGGTGACGGCTACGTCTTCTACTACGACCTTCCCAACGGGGATGGTCCCGACGAGCGGCCCAGCAAGGCCTCGATCGCCCACACGCTGGACGACGTCGTCCGCGTGATCCGCGAAGAAGACCCCGACATCGTGCAACTCCAAGAGGTCGACCGCGGCTCCAAGCGCACCGACAACGCCGACCAACTCGCCTTGATCCGCGACGAGTTGGGTGCGAAGACCTACCCGTGCACGGCGACGGCGTTCTATCACAAGGTGAAGTGGCTCCCGCACCCGCACATCATGGGATCGGTCGGGATGAGCCTGAGCGTGCTCAGCAAGACCAAGATCGCCTCGGCGACCAGATATCAGCTGCCGCAGATCTGTGGAGATCCGGTCACCGTGGCCTTCAACTTCGATCGGGCCGTGCTCAGCGTGAAGTCCCCGACCGACTCGGGCAAGAACCTCACCACGATGGTCACTCATCTCGATGCCTTCGCCCAGGGCTGCGACACGATGCAGCGCCAGGTCGGCGCGGTCGAGAAAATCCTGAAGAAGACCCCGCAACCGTGGCTGATCAGTGGGGACTTCAACCTGCTGGCCACCGACTCCGCGCGCGCCGCGCTGCAACCGGCACAGCGGGTCTACTTCGCCCCCAAGACCGAACTGGCTCCCCTCCTGAGGGACTTCCACTCCTACCCCGACGCGGCGCAGGTGGACTCCGGGGACCCCAGCTACTTCACTCATTTCCCCAACGATCCGGCCGTCGGGCACGCCGATCGCACCATCGACTACTTCTTCTACTCCGACGACCTCGCCCCCACGGATCAAAAGATCCGCCAGATCACCGACCCTCGGATCAGCGATCACTTCCCGATGCTGACCACCGTCCTCGCGCCCTGAACCAACCCCCCGAAGCAGCACCGGCTCGCTCGGCGTCGACGCGATCTGGAACTCCCCTCCCGATCGGGGAACAAAGCGGGTTCGGACCTGCGTTGGGCCCTGTGACAAGAGTTGAGTACGATCGACTCAAGTTGGTGGGCTCTGACCCACCCCACACCGACGTACAGCACAACTACCGGCACCAGCCGGTTCAACGGGAGGTAACCCAACATGGCACGAGCGGTCGGCATCGACCTTGGTACGACGAACTCCGTCGTCGCAGTTCTCGAAGGCGGCGAACCCACCGTCATCGCAAACGCCGAAGGCGCCCGCACCACCCCCTCGGTGGTCGCGTTCGCCAAGTCCGGTGAGGTCCTGGTCGGCGAGGTCGCCAAGCGCCAGGCCGTGACCAACGTCGACCGCACCATCCGGTCGGTCAAGCGGCACATGGGTACCGACTGGAAGGTCGCCATCGACGACAAGTCGTTCACCCCGCAGCAGATCAGCGCGTTCATCCTGCAGAAGCTGAAGCGCGACGCCGAGGCCTACCTCGGAGAGACCGTCACCGACGCGGTGATCACTGTGCCGGCGTACTTCTCCGACGCGCAGCGTCAGGCCACCAAGGAAGCCGGCGAGATCGCCGGTCTCAACGTGAGCCGCATCGTCAACGAGCCCACCGCCGCCGCCCTGGCCTATGGCCTCGACAAGGGCGACGACCAGACCATCTTGGTCTTCGACCTCGGTGGCGGAACCTTCGACGTCTCGCTGCTGGAGATCGGTGAGGGCGTCGTTGAGGTCAAGGCGACCAGCGGTGACAACCACCTCGGTGGCGACGACTGGGACGAGCGGATCGTCGAATGGATGGTCAAGAAGTTCAAGGCCAACAACGGCGTCGACCTGAGCAAGGACAAGATCGCCCTCCAGCGTCTGCAGGAGGCTGCCGAGAAGGCCAAGATCGAACTGTCCAGCTCGAGTGAGACCACCGTTCACCTGCCCTACATCACCCACGGCGAATCCGGCCCGCTCCACTTCGAGGAGAAGTTGACCCGCTCGGAGTTCCAGAAGATCACTGCCGACCTTCTCGAGCGCACCAAGGCGCCGTTCCGTTCGGTGGTCAAGGACGCGGGCGTCGACGTCAAGGACATCGACCACGTGGTCCTAGTCGGCGGCTCGACCCGCATGCCGGCTGTGGCCGAGGTCGTGCGCGAACTCACCGGCCGCGACCCCAACAAGGGCGTCAACCCCGACGAGGTCGTCGCTGTCGGTGCGGCTCTGCAGGCCGGCGTCCTCAAGGGTGAGGTCAAGGATGTTCTGCTGCTCGATGTGACCCCGCTGTCGCTGGGCATCGAGACCCAGGGCGGCGTCATGACCGTGCTGATCGAGCGCAACACCACCATCCCCACCAAGAAGTCCGAGGTCTTCTCGACCGCTGCGGACAACCAGCCGTCAGTGGAGATCAAGGTCGCTCAGGGCGAGCGCTCGATGTGGGCGCAGAACCAGCCGCTGGGCAACTTCGAGCTGACCGGCCTGCCCCCGGCTCCCCGTGGCGTGCCGCAGATCGAGGTCACCTTCGACATCGACGCCAACGGCATCGTGCACGTCTCGGCCAAGGACCGTGGCACCGGCAAGGAGCAGTCGATGACCATCTCGGGTGGCTCGGCGCTGGGCAAGGACGAGATCGAGCGCATGGTCCGTGACGCGGAGCAGTACGCCGAGGAGGACCGCCTTCGTCGCGAGGCAGTGGAGTCGCGCAACCAGGCCGACCAGTTGGTCTACCAGACCGAGAAGTTCGTCGCCGACAACGCCGACAAGCTTCCCGAGGAGCTGAAGTCTGAGGTCCAAGGTGACGTCGACGCACTGAAGGCACTGCTCGAAGACGCCGACACCACCACCGAAGCCTTCCAGGAAGCCATCGGCAAGCTCGGCGCCTCCAGCCAGAAGATGGGTGCGGCCATGTACGAAGCCGCAGCCGCGGAGGCCAGTGCTGCTGAGGCCGCCGGGGAAGGCTCTGGTGAGTCCAGCGCTGACGACGACGTGGTCGACGCTGAGATCGTCGACGACGAGGGTGAGACCAAGTGACCACTGCGCCTGGAGGGGAGCCCCGCGACAGCGGGGCTCCCACCCCGCAGAGCTTCGGTGACGCGGCCGCGCAGATGGTCAACCAGACCGAGGTCGAGGCCTCGATCCATGAAGGCGAACCCTGTGCACCCGGCGACGAGATGGTCAACGAGGGGGCTCCCACCGAGTCGTCCCAACTCGCCGACGAGCTGCGGGCCGCCCAAGAGGCCTTGACCGAGCGAACCGCCGATCTTCAGCGGCTGCAGGCCGAATACGTCAACTACAAGCGGCGTGTTGATCGGGATCGTGACCTGGTCAGGGAGAACGCCGTCTTCGGCGTACTCTCCGGGCTGCTTCCGGTGCTCGACGACATCGACCGTGCCCGTGAGCACGGCGAACTCGAGGGCGGCTTCAAGGCGGTCGCGGACTCGTTGGAGACGACCGTGAGCGGCCTCGGCCTCACGAGGTACGCCGCCCCGGGCGACGAGTTCGATCCGGTGATCCACGAGGCGCTGATGCATCGCGAATCGCCAGACGTGGAGACCACCACCGTCGAGGTGGTGGCCCAAGCCGGCTATCGCATGGGCGAGCGGGTCGTTCGGGTGGCGAAAGTGACCGTCCTCGGCCCCGAATAACCCAGGCCACGTAAGACGCATCTAGAAACGAGATCCGGAGAGGAGTGATTCGATGAGCAACACCGATTGGGCGACCAAGGACTTCTATGCGGTTCTGGGCGTGGGCAAGGACGCCGACGCCAAGGACATCAAGAAGGCCTACCGCAAACTCGCGCGCGAGAATCACCCCGACTCCAACCCCGGCGACACTGCCAAACACGAGCGGTTCAAGCAGGTCGCGGAGGCCTACGACGTCGTAGGCGACGTCAAGAAGCGCGCCGAATACGACCAGATCCGCGACGCCTACGCGCACGGTGGCTTCCCCGGCTTCGGTGGCGGTGGCTTCTCCGGCGGCTTCGGTCAGGGCGGCGGGCAGCACTTCGACCTGGGCGACATCCTGGGCGGGATGTTCGGCGGCGGTTTCAGTCAGGGAAGCGGGCGCGCCCGCCCCCAGGCACGTCGCGGCGCCGACATCGAGACCGAGACCACGATCGGGTTCGAAGAGGCCGCCCGGGGCACGACGCTCAACCTTCGGTTGCGCTCCGACGCCCCCTGCGCCAACTGCCGAGGTACCGGGGGCAAGCCGGGCACGGCTCCGCATCGGTGTCCCACCTGCGACGGCACCGGCGCGGTGACCGCCTCGGTCGGCGGTGGCTTCATGATGAACGAGACCTGCCCACACTGCGGCGGTCGCCAACTCGTGTACGACGAGCCCTGCCCGGTCTGTCATGGCTCGGGTCACGGGTTGTCCGAGCGGACCATCACCGCTCGCATCCCGGCCGGAGTCCGCGACGGCCAGAAGATCAAACTCAAGGGCAAGGGCGGTGGTGGTGAACTGGGCGGTGCCCCCGGCGATCTGCTGGTGCTGGTCCACGTGCGGGCCCACCGGCTGTTCAAGCGCAGGGGCGACAACCTCACCATCGACGTGCCGGTCACCTTCACCGAGGCGGCGTTGGGCGCCGACATCGTCGTACCGACCCTGGAAGGCGACCCGGTGCGAGTGCGCATCCCGGCTGGCACTCCCAACGGCCGATCCTTCCGGGTGCGTGGGCGAGGCATTCGACAAGGCGACCTCCTGGTCACCGTCCAGGTCGAGGTGCCGGCGACGCTGACCGAGGTGCAGCGTGAGGCGTTGGAGTCGTTCCGGGCAGCCAGTGGGGGCGCCGACCCACGCGCCGGGCTTTTCGAGAGGCGGGGTGAGTGAGATGGCAGGTCGAGCCGTGCCGGGTCGCCGAGTGCCGGTCTACGTGATCAGCGTGGCGGCCGAACTCACCGGTCTGCATCCCCAGACGCTGCGGACCTACGACCGCATCGGATTGGTCTCTCCGGGCCGCGCCGGGGGAGGTGGGCGCCGCTACTCACTCCACGACATCGAACAACTGACCTTGGTCGCTGAGTTGACGTCGGCTGGCATCGGTTTGGAGGGAGTGCGCCGCATCCTGGACCTGCAGAACCAGGTGGCCGCTCTTCAGGCCCGCAATGTCGAACTCCGAGCCCAGGTGGCTCAACTTCGGGCCGCGCTGGAGACCTCTCTGGCCGCGGTTCAACAACTCCGGCCCAATCTCCCGGCGCTGCGTCCGCAGAGTTCGATCAGCCCGTTCCAGAGCTAGCCGGCCCTGAGTCGGAAGATCTTCATCGTCGCGAAGGTCGCCACCTGGTCGTAATGGTGATGCAGGACCGGCCGGATGCCCTCGGGGTCCAGCCCCCAGCCGCTGAACGCGTCCCCGGTGAGCATGACCCACGTGGGTGGGTGAGGTGAGTCGAGCAGTGCTTTGAGTTCGTTCAGGTGCGGGTCACGCACCCTCACCGGCAGGTTCCATAGGTACTGATACGGACTGGACAGGCCCAACTGGCGCATTTCGTCGGCCTTCCCGAAGGCATAGACCGCCGTGTCACCCGGCCGCACGTGGGCTCGCAGGTAGGCCAACTGCTCGCGGTCGACGCCGCCCTCGAAGTGATGGACAGCCGACGTCACCGGTATGGCCGCGACGAGTGCAGAGGCGAGGGTGAGCCAGGTGACCAAGCGTGGCCAAGAGGACTGGGCAGCGACCGCGATCGAAGCGAGAACGGCTGCCGGAACCAAACCGATGAGGTAGTGGACCCAGTAACTCCCGCCCGCACCGATAGCGAACACCTCCCACACGGCCAACGCGGCGATGACCGGCCACAGGATCGGGTCGCGGGTCTCGGACCTTCGCACTGTCATCAGCCAAAGCACGAGGGGCACGAGGATGCCGCTCCCGAGGCCGGCGAGAACCAACTGCCAGAACCTCGTCGTGGTGGCCGAGCTTGCGCTGGCCGCGATCACCCCAGCGGCCTGACTGCGGAACGTGAACACCGCATCCCATAGCGCGGGGAGGTGGGTGCCCAGGCTGTCGGCGTAGGCAAGCACCGATGTCAGCGTCAGCAGGCCACCGAGGGTGGCGCCGCCGAACAGGGTGACTGCCTTGCGCCACTGCCCGTGGACCGACAGCGCGACCGCCGCCACCAGGATCGCCAACAGCGCGTCGGGGAAACTCTGTTTGATCAGTGGAGCCAGCGTTCCCAGCAGGCCGGCCAGCACGGCGTACCCGAATCGGCGCCACCGACCTTCGGCGCGTACGCCGGCGAACAGTGCGGCCAAGCTGAGCAGGACCCAGGGCAGGGCCAGGATTTCCCCGTTGACCTCCCAGGTCTCCAGGATCGGAGCCGACACCAAGACTGCAGCCGTGGCCGCGGCGAGCAACGCGGCGCGGCGCCCTGAGACCACGGCTCCGAGTGCCCCGGCCGCGAGCGTGGCGACGAACGACACGGCGAGGCCGAGCAATCGCAGGTCGCGCAGCGTTCCACCCATGGCGACCGCCACCTGGTAGATCGCGATCAGCAACGGGGGGCGGTCCACCCAGTAGTTGCCATAGAGCGAGGTGCCGGGATGCCATTGGCTGGCCAGGATCAGGAAGCCACCTTCGTCGGGCAGCATTGGCGAACCCATCAGCGGCACCCGGACGAGCACGGCCAGGATCGCGCAACCAAGAATCGGCCAAGCCGAGCGCGCCCACCGGGGAGCGGGAGCCTGGCTCATGACTCCAGAATGCGTCGGGCTGCCTGACCACAACCTGAATGAGGCGGAAAGGGAACCTTCCGCCGATCCAAGCAGCGACTCATCGTGGGAGGATCGAGGCGCTAGTGCACGCCTCGACTCCACTGACAGCCAATGGTGACCTCGGGAGAAATACGACGTGTCGAGAATCCATGACGCGATTGACGCCGCCATTCATCGGGCCGCGGTAGCAGCCAAGCAGCTGGCCAATCCAGTGGCCAGCAAGGTCGTGGACGTGCACGTGCCGAAACATTGGCGGCATTCCTCATGGGTGCAGCGCGAGCGCGTCAGGAACGGTGCGGACTATCCGCCGATCTGGCGATCCCGGGAGTGGCCGCCCGCGTCGTCTGAAAGCGCACTGATCGTGGCTTCGAGCGATCCGGTCGAAGCTGAGGGTGATCTCTTCCGCATCGTGGGCTTGGGTACCGACGCCGCACGTGTCGAGGTCGCCTCACAAGTCTTGAGGCTGCCACCCGATGCGACCGCCCTGACGGCGTTGGTGTGGCTGGTCAACGCCGGCCTGCTGGACGCCTACGCGTGCCTCTACCTGCACCTGGATCCAGGGGCCCCGCTTCCTCAGCAACTCCCGAGTCCCTCAGAACTGTGTGGTTCAAGGGTGGGGGGTGTGGGCTCTCCCATCGCCCTGGCCTGGACGAGAACGCTGCGACACTCGGTCAGGCAACTCCTGCTGCGCCTGGAACTCGACGCGCCACCTGCTGTCGAGCAAGCAATCGACCTGGACGGAAGCTGGTGGCGCGGATTCGTCCTCCAGGGGCTGCGAGGACTCCAACTCGCCCAGCGCGACGTCCAGGCAGTGGGCCGTGGCGTGGACTTCAGGACGGTGCTGACCGCACTCCTCTCCGTACTTGCCTCCGAAGCCGGGCTCGCGCTCGTGGGCCCGGGCACGGGGGCCGATGGCGGGAGTCGGATGCGGGCCCGGGTGGTTCCCTTCTACCTCCCGCAGTTCCATCCGACTCCAGAAAACGACGTGTGGTGGGGACCTGGATTCACGGAATGGTCGAATGTGGCGGGAGCTCGTCCGGTGTACCCCGGACACGATCAGCCCAAGCTGCCCAGCGAACTCGGCTTCGTGGACCTGCGCATTGACGAGGTAGTGCACCGACAGGTCGCTTTGGCCCGAGAACATCACATCTCCGCGTTCATGTACTACTTCTATTGGTTCTCGGGCACGCGGTTGTTGGATCTGCCGATTCTCAAGCATTCTGAGCGAGCGCCCGGATTCGAGTTCTGTTTGATGTGGGCCAACGAATCCTGGTCACGTACGTGGGACGGTGCGGATTCCGAGGTATTGATTGCCCAGGACTATTCCGCTGGAGATCCGGAACAACTCATCGACGACGTCATGCCGCTGCTCGCCTCACCCGACTATCTACGGGTGGATGGCAGGGCCGTCCTTGCCATCTACCGTCCGGGCCAAGTTCCGAAACTGCGTGAGGTGCTCCAGGCGTGGCGTGAGCGAGCGCGCGCCGCAGGAGTCGAGTTGTACCTGGTTTGCGTCAGGGTTCCGGTGGAGTTCGACGGCGTGGAGGACCCCGAACGCTACGGATTCGACGCAACGATGGGCTTTCCGCCGAACGCAAGCGCGTGGATGCCTGCCCGCGGCCCCTCGCCCACGGCTTTTCGACATCACCACGGCAATGTCCTCAGCTATCGCGCAGTGGCCGACCACGCCATCGGCGGATTGACATCGACCTCACGGTTGCCAGATCACCCGGCCGTCATGGTTGCCTTCGACAACACCGCACGTCGGCAAGAAGAGTCGAGAATCTATTACGGCGCCAACCCGTACACTTTCCGGCGCTGGCTAGCCGCGTGCGTGGAGGCCGTCCAGGTGCGCCCAGAAGGGGAGCGGATCGTTTTCATCAATGCCTGGAACGAGTGGGCGGAGGGTGCCGTGTTGGAGCCCAGCGCCACATTCGGGCGCAGCTATCTGCTGGCCATCCGCGACGTTCTCGGCGAGCGCTCCTCTGAGGAAGGGTGCTGATGCGTCCGAAACAGCAACACGTCTATCCACACGACCCTCGAAGCGACGTGTCTCCTCACGTCCCCCCAGCCCGCGTTGTCGTTGACGTCGGGTGCGGGACTGGAGGTTTTGGTCTTTCCCTTCGCACCAGACTGGGCGAGGACGCGGTGATCTATGGCATCGACGTCGTACCCGAGAACGTGGCTGAGTCCGGGACGCTCGGTGCCTACGACCTGGTCGTTGGCGGCTACTACCCCGATGATGTCCCGACGCACTGGGAGCGGCCGGATCTGATCTGCTTCCTCGACGTGCTCGAGCACATGGTCGAGCCCTGGGACGCGCTGCGCGCAGCCCGTGATCACCTCGGGCCGGGTGGCCGGGTTCTCGCGTCGGTGCCCAACATCCAGTATTGGCCGGCCGTCAGTGACTTGCTGAAGGGTCGTTGGGACTACACCGAGACCGGGATCCTCGATCGCACCCATCTTCGATTCTTCACCCGCTCCACCTTGATCGAGGCCTTCGAGCAGGCGGGATTCCAGGTGGACCTGTGTCGCGGCATCAACTCGTGTCTGCAAGAGCCCGGGAAGTACACCAGGTACCGCAGGATCCGGCGCTTCCGGCCCGACATGGAGTGGCTCCAGTTCGTGGTCGTTGCCACGGCGCGGTAGTCCGCGCTCCTCCTGACGCCAGCGTTTCGTCCACCGAACGTGGCCACGTCCGTGGCTCCAAAGTTGAGCGGAACAGACTCAACTTTGGAAGCGTTGTAGGAGGTGACACCCCACGCTCGTTCGGAGGATCATCACAGATATGGATGGCTCGAAGTTCACCACGCGCAGCATCGACGCGATCAATGCCGCACAGACCGCAGCGGTCACCGCCGGCAACGCCCAGATCGAACCGCTTCACCTGCTCAACGCGCTGCTCAAGCAGGACCAGGGCATCGCACCTGGGCTGCTGGCCAAGGCCGGAGCCGACCCGCACGCGGTGCTCCAGCAGACCGAGCACGCTCTGGCCTCCCTTCCCAAGGCCTCGGGTGCCAGTGTCTCCTCCGCGTCGACGTCAGGGGCGCTGACCCGCGTGCTGGCCAAAGCGATCGAATTGGCCCATGGGATGAAGGACGACTTCGCCGCTACCGAGCACCTCGTGATGGCGCTGGCTGCAGTGCCGAGTTCGGCCCAAAACATCCTCCCCGCGGTCGCGGCACTCCAAGAGGCGGTCACCGCCATGCGCGGCAACCGACGGGTCACCAGCCAGGACGCCGAATCCACCTATGAGGCCCTGGAGAAGTACGCCGTCGACCTGACCGCGCGTGCCGAGGAGGGCAAGCTGGACCCGGTGATCGGGCGCGACGAGGAGATTCGCCGCGTGATCCAGGTGCTCTCTCGGCGTACCAAGAACAACCCAGTGCTCATCGGCGAGCCCGGCGTGGGCAAGACCGCCGTCGTCGAAGGACTCGCGCAGCGGGTGGTGGCCGGTGACGTCCCCGACTCGCTCAAGGGGCGACGAGTGCTCAGCCTCGACCTGGCGGCGATGGTCGCCGGCGCGAAGTACCGCGGTGAGTTCGAGGAGCGGCTCAAGGCGGTCCTGGACGAGATCAAGTCCAGCGAGGGCCAGGTGATCACCTTCATCGACGAGTTGCACACCGTGGTCGGCGCCGGCAAGGGCGGCGACGGCGCGATGGACGCGGGCAACATGCTCAAGCCGATGCTGGCGCGCGGTGAGTTGCGCATGATCGGTGCGACCACGCTGGACGAATACCGCGAGCACATCGAGAAGGACCCGGCCCTGGAGCGCCGCTTCCAGCAGGTGTACGTGGGCGAACCGTCGGTCGAGGACACCATCGCCATCCTGCGCGGCCTGCAGGAGAAGTACGAAGCCCACCACGGCGTGACCATCACCGACGCTGCCCTCGTGGCCGCGGCGATGCTCTCGGACCGGTACATCACCGGTCGCCAACTTCCCGACAAGGCGATCGACCTGATCGACGAGGCGGCCAGTCGGCTGCGCATGGAGATCGAGTCCAGCCCCGTGGAGATCGACCAACTGCGACGTGCCGTGGATCGGCTCAAGATGGAGCAGCTGGCCCTTGAGCGCGAGTCCGATGAGGCCAGCCTGGACCGCTTGGAGCGGTTGAAGTCCGACCTGGCCGACCGGCAGGAGGAACTGCGCGAACTCGAGGCCCGATGGGAGAAGGAGAAGTCCTCCCTCGAAGGGGTCGGTGACCTGCGCAAACAGATCGACGAGTTGCGCACGCAGGCCGAGCGGCTGCAGCGCGAAGGCGACCTGGCCAAAGCCAGCGAGATCCTCTACGGCCAGATCCCGGCGCTGGAGAAGCAACTGGCCGCCGATGAGGAGATCGAGGCGGACACCGGCGAGAAGCTGGTCAATGAGAACGTCGGCCCGCAGGAGATCGCCGACGTCGTGGAGTCCTGGACCGGGATCCCGACCGGGCGACTGCTCGAAGGCGAGACTGCCAAGTTGCTGCGGATGGAGGAGATCATCGGCGAGCGCCTGATCGGCCAGCGGGCCGCGGTGAGTGCGGTCAGCGACGCCGTACGCCGCTCGCGCGCGGGGCTGTCCGACCCCAACCGGCCCACCGGCAGCTTCTTGTTCCTCGGGCCTACCGGGGTCGGCAAGACCGAGTTGGCCAAGTCGCTGGCCGACTTCCTCTTCGATGACGAGCGCGCGATGGTGCGCATCGACATGAGTGAGTACTCCGAGAAGCACTCGGTGTCTCGTCTTGTGGGTGCCCCTCCGGGCTACGTCGGGTACGACGAGGGTGGCCAACTCACCGAAGCGGTTCGTCGCCGGCCCTACTCCGTCGTCCTGCTCGACGAGGTGGAGAAGGCTCACCCAGAGGTCTTCGACATCTTGTTGCAGGTGCTCGACGACGGTCGTCTCACCGACGGCCAGGGACGCACCGTCGACTTCCGCAACACCCTGCTCATCCTGACCAGCAACCTCGGCTCGATGTATCTCGTCGACCCGACGCTGGATGAGCCGAGCAAGCGGGAAGCGGTGATGGCGCTGGTGCGGCAGTCGTTCAAGCCGGAGTTCTTGAACCGGCTCGATGAGGTCGTTCTGTTCGACACGTTGTCACCGGCCGACCTGGCTCACATCGTCGATCTGCAACTGGCCGCCTTCGACATGCGTCTGGCACCACGTCGGATCACCGTGCGGGTCACCGAGGCCGCGAAGGCCTGGCTGACCACCACCGGGTACGACCCGCTGTACGGCGCCCGCCCGCTACGGCGGCTCGTGCAGACTGCGATCGGTGACCCGTTGGCACGGATGCTCATCGGTGGCCAGGTGCTCGACGGCCAGCACGTCGAGGTCGACCACCTCGAGGGCGCCGACGACCTGACCTTGACCGTCGGCTGAGCCTCCTCCCCGCCCGCTGACGCGGCCCGGTTGTGGGGGTTGGCGCCGGCGATGTGTCACCCTGGGGCGCAGCACTCAGGTCAGACACAGGCAGGAGGATCGCCCATGCGCCGAGTCGCAGTCGCGGTCCTCGCCTGTCTCGGCCTGGTTGTCACGGGCTGCTCCTTGACGTCCAAACCGCAGGCCACTCCGACCGCCCAGACCGCGGCCACCACTGTCGTGCCGTCGGTGTGCAAGCGCCCTCGGTACGCCGATGTGGTGGGGACCAGGCCGGCCACGAGGACCCACCGCCTTGACCGGTACCCCAACGATCGAGCCAGTTGTGCGGGAATCTGGCTGCCTCGGATCAACGACGGTTTCGTGCCGCAGGGGTTGGCCTTGGATCGCGGCACCGCATGGGTCAGCGGGTGGACCAAGACCAACACGACCTACAAGCACCAGATCTGCCAGTTGATCCAGATCGACCTCAAGACGGGCAAACTGCTGCGCTACGCCCGGCTCATCAAGGGGTACGTCGGTCGACTCGGCCCGACGGTCTGCCGCCATGGCGACGGCGTCGACGTGACCAGCCAGGGAGTATGGGTCACCGAGACCGACCGGATCTGGTTGCTGGACCCCCGCCGGGTCGGCAAGTCGCGCATGATCAAGAGGTCGTGGCGCATCGTCGACCCGCTGCGCGGGGCGGTCGCCACGATCCACGACGGGCAATACGGCATGGCCACCTTCGACCCCACCCAGAAGGCGCGGGTCGACTGGTTCTCCATCGACGACCTCATGGCCCGAGGTGCGATCCAACTGGTGGAGACGGGCCAGCCGGACACCTGGCGTGACGTTCCCGGGATTCGCACCGAAACGATCCCCAGCAAGGTCCAGGGAATGACCGTCGATGCGAAGGGTCGGCTGAACCTGGCCCGCTCCACCTCTCGCTGCGCCGGGCTGGTCGTCGGGAAGCGCACTCTCGGTTTCCTCCCCGGGGCCGAGGACTTCGAGTACGACGGCGAGGGCAGCCTCTGGGCACTCAGCGAGACCGCATCCCTCAAAGTGCTCTCCGGTGGGGACAACCGGCCACTGGTGCCCAGCCTGGTCCGCTTCGACGTCTCCAAGCTCATGAAGGGGCACCGCTCGCGCTGCACGCGCAACTGGTGATCTGAGCCTTTGTGCTGACGTGATGCAATACCCACATGACAACGACACCCGGCTCGTCGCGCCCGCGACAGGTCACGATGGCCGCCTGGTTGGCCGCCGGGGGCAGCCTGGCCCTGGCCATGACGGCGACCTCGACGATGGCCGGGCTGCAAAGCCTCCAGACCCAGGAGCGGCTGGCTAAGGCAATCGAAGACGCCGGTCTCGGCCTTGAGGCCGCCCAATTGATGCCCTGGCTACGGGTCGGCCTCTACGTGGTCGGCGTGGTCGCTGCGGTCGGCTTCGTGAGTGCCATCTTCGCCGCCCGTCGCGATCGACTTTCGCGGGTGCTGGTGACGGTGTGTGCCGTCGTGGTGTTCATCACCGGGATCTTCTTGGACCCGCTGCTGGCGGCCATGGTCGGGGTCGCGGCCACCTTGCTGTGGAGCAAGCCGGCCAACGAGTGGTTCGCAGGGGTGGCCTCGACACCTTCGCCGTCCCCGGCTCGGGCTCAGGTCGCGGCGACGGGCACTCCGTCGGCGTACTCACCGAGCCGGCCGCAGACCGGTCCGAACACACAAGCGCGGCCCGCGGTGGTGACACTCGGGGCGATGGTGGCAGTGGTGATGTCGAGCGTGATGTTCGTGCGTCTGGCCACGGCTGGGGTAGATACCGCTCGAGATGCCGACGGCGTCTTGCGTGCCAAGTTCGACGCCGACCCGCGGCTCGCCGCGGTGAGCTTCGAGGTCATCCAGGGGATGTTGGTCGCGATGGTGATCGTGCTGGCGCTGTGGGCGCTGGCTGCAGTCATCTTGGGGGCACTGTCACTGCGCGGGATCGCGTGGGCACGGCTGGCGCTGGTCATCTCGGCTTCGATCGCCGGCCCGCTGTCGCTGATCGCGACGTTCGCCAGTTCCGGCTACCTCGTGGTGGCCATCGCCTGCATGCTGACCATCTGGTCGTTGTCGTCGGCACCCGCCCGCCAGTGGTACGCCGCGGGCAAACCGGCCCCCCAACCGTTGGTGGGAACAGACCGTCAGCCCTGAGCGGCGCCGCGGGCGGCGTCGAGGTCGGCTTTGGTGAGGACTGCTCGCACCTGCAAGCCCACATCGGCCAACGGGTCGCCGGGGGAGCGGTCGATCGCGCAGACCACGGTGTCGACGATCGCGCCTGCGGCTCTCAGGGCACCCACCGCATCGCGCACCGCGCCCCCGGTGGTGATGACGTCCTCGATCAATGTGATCCGGCGGCCGTCCACCGAGGGGCCTTCGGCCAGCTTGCAGGTGCCGTACTCCTTGGCCTGCTTGCGAACGAACAGGGTCGGGAGGCCGGTGCGCGCCGAGACCGCCGTCGCGATCGGAACGCCGCCGAGTTCGAGCCCGCCGAGGAGTTCGGTTCCCTCCGGAATGAGGCTCACCATCTCCGCGGCCACGCGTCCGAGCAACACCGGGTCGGACTCGAAGAGGTACTTGTCGAAGTACTCCGAGGCCACCTGTCCCGACCGGAGTGTGAACGTGCCGGTGAGTCGGCAGCAAGCATCGATGTCGCGGGCTAGATCGCTCATGACCGCAGACTAGAGCGCCGCCTTGGTGGCGCGGCGATGCCGCCACCCTTGGATGACCATCGGCAACACCGAGACCCCAACGATCAGCAAGGCCACGACTTCGATGTTGTTCTTCACCAGGTCGATGCCACCGAGGAAGTAGCCGGCCAGGGTCAGCAGGATCACCCAGGCGGCCGCGCCCACGAAGCTCCACAGGAAGAACCGGCGTCGCGGCATCTGTGCGACCCCGGCGATCACCGTGATGAACGTGCGCACGATCGGGACGAAGCGTCCCAGCACGAGAGCTTTGTTGCCGTATCTGTCGAAGAAGTCGTGGGTCTGCTCGATGTAGATGCGCTTGATGACGCGGCCGTCATGCTCGGCGAGGCGCGGACCGAGGGCACGGCCGATCTCGTAGCCGCTGACGTTTCCAGCGAACGCCGCGACGACCATCGCCGCGATGGCCACCGGGAGGGGATAGGGCATGTCGCCTCGGGCGATGAACAAGCCGACTGCAAAGAGCAGTGAGTCGCCGGGGAGGATCGGGAACAGCAATCCGCACTCGATGAAGACGATCGCCAGTGCGGCCCAGAAGAACTGGGTGCCGAAGTGGTCCAGCCACCACTGGGGGTCCATCCAGGAGAGGCCGAGCAGGAGTGCGTGCACGCTGGTGACCCTATCCGGCGAACCTTGACCCAACCTGGCTAGGTTTCGGTTCATGGATGAGCCACGGGCGCCGTACGACCCGATGCCGCACGGCCCGGCCGAGGTCGGCGTCGGGCCGTGGGAGGGGCCGCTGCCTCTCGGCCCGGAGTACGACGAGGTGCTGCTGCGTGAGGGGGATCGGCGCAATGTCGTCGACCGCTACCGCTACTGGCGGATGGACGCGATCATCGCCGACCTCGACACCCGCCGGCACGACTTCCATGTCGCCATTGAGAACTGGCAGCACGACTTCAATATCGGGACCGTGGTGAGATCGGCCAACGCATTCCTGGCCGCCGAGGTGCACATCGTCGGCAACCGGCGGTGGAACCGTCGAGGGGCGATGGTGACCGACCGCTACCAGCATGTGCGTCACCATCCCGATGCCGCAGCCCTCGCCGCCTACTTGAACGACCAGGGGGTTGCGCTGTTCGGGATCGACAACCTGCCGGGCTCGGTGCCACTGGAGACGATCACCCTGCCGAGGAAGGTGTGCCTGCTGTTCGGCCAGGAGGGCCCGGGCCTGTCTGATGGCGCCCGTGAGGCCTGTGACGCCACGTTCTCCATCGCGCAGTTCGGCTCGACCCGCTCGATCAACGCCTCCGCCGCAGCCGCCATCGCCATGCACACCTGGATCCGCACCCACGCGGATCTGGACCAGGCGTGGCGGGGCTGACCGGCCGGTTTCGTCGGCGAAGACGCGATACAGGAGCCTCACCGGGGTTGCAACCCCGGTGAGGCTCCAACATCCCCGGTGAACCACGCGCACAACCACCCGATCCGACGTACGCCGACCCATGGATCCGACTGCACCTGACCGGCCAGTAAGGGCTATGGTCGAGGTGTCAGATTGGCACGTTCAAGGAGCCTCAATGCCCATCGCAACCCCCGAGATTTACGCCCAGATGCTCGACACGGCGAAGGCGAAGGGTTTTGCCTTCCCCGCGATCAACGTCTCGTCGTCCCAGACCCTCAACGCAGCCCTGCAGGGCTTCGCCGACGCCGGTAGCGACGGCATCATCCAGGTCTCCACCGGCGGCGCGGAGTACTTCTCCGGCCAGAGCGTGAAGAACATGGTCGTCGGCTCCTGCGCCTTCGCTGCGTACGCCGCCGAGGTGGCCAAGTCCTACCCCGTCCACGTGGCCCTGCACACCGACCACTGCCCCAAGGACAAGCTCGACGGGTTCGTCCGCCCCCTGCTCGACATCTCCGCCGAGCGGGTCAAGTCCGGCCAGGCTCCGCTGTTCCAGTCCCACATGTGGGACGGGTCCGCCGTGCCCCTGGCCGAGAACCTCCAGATCGCTCAGGAACTGCTGGCCAAGGCCGCTGCGGCCAACATCATCCTCGAGATCGAGGTCGGTGTGGTTGGCGGCGAGGAGGACGGCATCGTCGGTGCGATCGACGAGAAGCTCTACTCCTCTCCCGAGGACGCCATCGCCACCGTGCGCGCGCTCGGCGCCGGTGAGAACGGCCGCTACATGACCGCGCTGACGTTCGGAAACGTGCACGGGGTCTACAAGCCGGGCAACGTGAAACTGCGTCCGGAGATTCTCAAGGCGGCACAGGAGGCGGTCACTACCGAGCTGGGTCTGGCGGCCGGGTCCCGCCCCTTCGACCTGGTCTTCCACGGTGGGTCCGGCTCGCTGCCCGAGGAGATCGCGGCTGCGGTCGACTACGGCGTAGTGAAGATGAACGTCGACACCGACACCCAGTACGCCTTCACCCGTCCGGTTGCCGCGCACATGTTCAACAACTACGACGGGGTCCTGAAGGTCGACGGCGAGGTCGGAAACAAGAAGGTCTACGACCCCCGCTCGTGGGGCAAGGCCGGTGAGAACGGCATGGCCGCTCGCGTGGTCGAGGCCTGCGCCAACCTGCGCTCCACCGGGCACACCCTGGGCTGATCGCAGTAGGTCCCCGTCCTTGACTGGGCGGGGACCTGGCAGGCTGGCCCCATGGCGTACGACGACTTGATGGCCGGCCCCCCGGCGACCCTGCTCCCGATCGATCCGGCTGCGGCCGACCTGGTGAGTGCCCCCGCTCACGATGTGGTGCGCCGTCACCCCGAGTCCCCGTTGGCGTGGGCGACCCTGGCCGAGGAGGCTCTGTCGGACGCTGCCGTCGATGACGTGACCGCTTATGCCTATGCCCGGGTCGGCTATCACCGCAGCCTGGACCTCCTGCGCAGGAACGGCTGGAAGGGCCACGGCCCGGTGCCGTGGCATCACGAGCCCAACCGCGGCTTCCTCCGCGCGTTGGCGGCTCTGGCGACCGCGGCCGGTCGGATCGGTGAGCGCGCCGAGGAAGAACGCTGCTGGCAGTTCCTCTCCGATTCCAGCGCCGAAGCCGCAGCCCAGTTACAAGGGCAGAACGGCTAGGCAAACACCTCGAGGAGGTCGGCCGATCTAACTCGCCTCGACCTCGTCGCCATGGTGGGCCAACACCATCTGCAGCGCCCCGGACTGCACGACCCAGCGCTTGGCCCGGTGCGGACCGGTGATCTCGCCGTCTGCGCTGCACCAGAAGTCGCGTCGACCTCGGATGCTCACGACGCGCCCGCGCACTCGGCGTACGTCCTCGCGCTGTTGATGTTCGCCTTTGCGCAACGTGAGCGCGAACCCGAGGCGCGACAACCCTCCGGTGGCGAACGACACCATGACGTCGCCGCGACCGTCCTCCGGCGTGGCGTCAGGGGTAATCGGAGTGCCACCGCCGACGTGGGAGGAGTTGCCGACCGAGAGCATGAGGACGGGCTGCTTGCGGCTTGAGACGGCGTTTCCGTCCACCAGGATGTCGAGGCGGATCATCTGTGGCCGCAACGCCGCGATCGCCGCACCGACGGGATAGCCGACCTTGCCCAAGTTCACCGAACCGAGCCGCTGTTTCCACCGGGCGCCATGCCTACTGGCCTGGGCGCTGACACCGGCGTGGACATTGTTGATGACGATGCCGCCCTCGTCGTCGGTGATCAGGTCGACTGGCCGCAGGTCGCCATCGAGGACGACGGCCACTGCCGCCAGCGTGTCCAGCGGGATCCCCATCCCTCGGGCGAAGTCGTTGCCGGTCCCCAGCGGGAGGAGGGAGACGGCGGCGCGGTGAAGCAGCCCGGCGTCGTAGAGCGCCTGGACGACCGCGTGCAGACTGCCATCACCACCCGCCACGACGACTTGTCGCCCGTCCAACTCGGCGAGGACCTCGGCGAGTTCGTCTGGTGAGGCGGTCGCGGCCACCTTCACGTCAGCGCGCTTTCGCATCGCCTCCAAGGCTGGTTCGAGGACCTCGTCCTCGTTGGTGCCAGCGGCGGCGTTGGTGATGACCAGGAGCCTGGCCGAGGTGGCACTCATGTGTCGAACTTAGCCCCCGGCATCGACCCGCAGCCTGACTCACTCGTTGCTGAGTCGGATCACGCTGTGTTGGTACTTCCCGTCGAGCCACGCAGTGATTCCAAGTCCAACCAGCGGCTTGAGGTTCTCCTTGACCGACGGGTCAGCGTCGGCTACCGCGGAGTCGAGCCAGTGCTCGGCGTCGAAGTTCAGGTAGACGATCTCGGCCGCCGGGTGGCTGGTGCCAACCAGGTTCTTGAAGTCGGCCGTAGAGCCAAGTTTGCCGTCTCCGCTGGCCAGCGCGGTGACGTAGGCCTGCTGGAAGCCGAAGGCCACCCGACCATCTACGGTTTCCGACACCAGCGTCGGGGCCGCTCGATCGGTGAAGGTTGAACTGCCGCGAAGTTTGTCGAGTGCGGCTTCGATAGCGGCCGGGTCGCCCTCTGCTAGCAGACCCAACGGCATGGTGCTCGGGTCTGAGGAGTCCGCGGAGGAGTCGAACACTCCGGGCCCGAAGGCGAACGCGGTCCGAGTGCCGAAGAGGGTTTCCATGTCGGCGATGCTGAGGCCGAGGTCCTGCTCCAAACTCTTCACGAAATCCGACGTCGGGAAACCAAAGGTGGAGAGTTCGTCGAAGAAGTCCGAGACCCACCCCTTCTTGAAGGCGGCCGAAGCAACCATGGCGCTGTCGGCAGGCAACCCGGCCACGAGCGAGTCGACGTTCGCGCCGGTTGCCAGCAGCACCTTGTCGCTGCTGACGGCCAACTCCGCCTGCAGGGCCCCGTCGACGAACCCGATCGACGCGGCCCCGCCTGCGTAGTCCTCCAGTTGCTTGCGGGTCTCATCAGAGATTGTCGGCTCTTCAGGCACGGCGGAACCAGGCCCGAGGTTCGGGTCGTTGAGGAACTTCTGGCACTTGGCGGATGCGGGTCGCTTGCAGTGCTTGTCGTACGCCTTGAAGTACTCGTCCTCGGAGACGCCGGGACCACTCATCCCGGCAGGAGAGGACATGAGGTCCCCGAGGCCGGAGTCGATCAGCGCTTTGCCGGCCGCAGGTGAGGAATACATCGTCACGATGCCGGGATCCCCCAGTTGTCCGATCCAGGTCTGGAAGGTCTTGTCGTCGGCAAGTGAGCCGCGCGCGGCATCAGCGATGACTTTCTCGGCTTGGCTGGCCTTCTCGCCAAGGACGGCCCAGTCGCCGTCGACGGCAAAGCCGATGTCGCCGGCGCATGCGCTGATGGCCTTCAAACCGGTCTTGGCGGCGGCTTCGTCGGTGACCTGGACGACCCCGACCACGGTGGGAGTCTTCTCCCCTAGATCGACGAGTGCCACCGAGGCGCGGGCGCCGAGCCAGGGCTCGACGTCCTTGGCGAAGTCGAGATTCTTGCACTTGGAATCTTTGGTCAGGGCGTCGAACCAGTTCTTGGAGGCCTTGTCTTGGGCGTCGAGCGACAGGTCCCGCTTGATTGTCGGGAAGCGCTTGAGGAACTGGTAGGCCTCGATCTTCTGGCTTGCGGACGGGTCAAGGTCGACGGCGAGATAGGCGATTGTGGAAGCCGGGAGTGCTTCGGCCGGCTGGGCCCCCGGGAGCAGGAAGCTCTTGACCGCCCAGGCGCCCCCGACCACGGCGAGTACGCCGGCGATGGCCCCCGCGATCAACAGCGGTCGGCGGCTCTTGCGTACTGGTTGAACCGCCATCGGCTCGATGGGCAGCCCGAGTTCCTCGGTCGGTGTGGATGACATGGTGTTCCCCGTTCGGCGCACCCGAGGTGCTCCCCCCGGCCGAATGAGCATAACTCCATCGAGATGCAGCGTGCGTCCGCTATGTCCGGATCTGGAGAGCGGCAGCGCCGACCGCGGTCCGGGGACTCACCAGCGACTAGGGTGACCCCCGGGTCAGGTGCAGATCCGCGGCGCGGCGAAAGAGGGACGACACATGCCAGCCATCGTGGTGCTCGGCGCCCAGTGGGGCGACGAGGGCAAAGGCAAGGCCACCGATCTGTTGGCGACGACAGAGACGATCGACTTCGTCGTACGCACCAGCGGTGGGCACAACGCCGGCCACACGATCGTGGTGAACGGCCAGAAGTTCGCCACCCACCTGCTACCCAGCGGCATCCTGACCCCCGGGGCCACCTCTGTGATCGCCAACGGCGTCGTGGTCTCGCCGGAGGCGCTCTTCCGCGAACTCGATGCGCTGCTGGCTCGCGATGTGGAGTTGGGTCCGTTGGTGATCAGCGCCAATGCCCACATCATCGCGCCCTACCACTCGGTGATCGACCGGGTCACCGAGCGGTTCCTCGGCAAGAACCAGATCGGCACGACCGGTCGCGGGATCGGGCCGGCGTACGCCGACAAGGTCAATCGGATCGGGATCCGCATCGCTGACCTCTTCGACGAGGGGATTCTGCGGGCGAAGGTGGCCGGGGCGCTCGACGTCCGCAACCAGTTGCTCGCCAAGGTCTACAACCGGCGGGCGGTCAGCATCGAGGCGACCGTCGAGGAGTTGCAGTCCTACACCGAACGTCTCCGCCCGATGGTGAGAGACACGTCGCTGCTGCTCAACACGGCTCTCGACGAGGGCAAGACGGTGCTCTTCGAGGGCGCCCAGGCGACCATGCTCGACGTCGACCATGGCACCTATCCGTTCGTGACCTCCTCCTCGCCGGTCGCGGGCGGGGTCTGCATCGGCGCCGGCGTCGGCCCGACCCGCATCGACCGGGTGATCGGGGTGATCAAGGCCTACACGACGCGAGTCGGGTCGGGTCCGTTCCCCACCGAGTTGTTCGACGAGAACGGCGAGCGGTTGTGGAACATCGGCGGCGAGGTCGGTGTCTCCACCGGCCGCAACCGCCGTTGCGGCTGGTACGACGCCGTCATCGCCCGCTACGCCACCCGGGTCAACGGGCTCACCGACCTTTTCCTCACCAAACTCGACGTGCTCTCAAGTTGGGACAAGATCCCGGTGTGCGTGGCCTACGAGGTCGACGGGATCCGTTACGACGAGATGCCGATGACCCAGACCGAGTTCCACCACGCCACACCTATCTATGAAGAACTCGACGGGTGGGGTGTGGACATCTCCGCGGCCCGCGACTGGGACGACCTCCCCGCCAACGCCCAGCGCTATGTGCGGGCGCTGGAGGAGATGTCGGGGACCCGGATCTGGGCGGTCGGTGTCGGACCAGGTCGCGACCAGACCGTCGTGGTCGCCTAGCAGCCAGGGCGTGGCCAAGGCCGCAGAGCAACTAGGCTTGCGGCACGTGAGGACCCTTGTGATCGGCTCTGGGGGCCGCGAGCACGCGTTGGCGTTGGCTCTGGCCCGTGACGAGGGGGCCCAAGTGCATGCGGCACCGGGCAATCCCGGGATGGCGGCTGTGGCTCACCTGCATCCGGTCGATGCGATGGATCCGGTGGCTGTTGCCGACCTTGCCCGCCGGGTGGAAGCCGATCTTGTCGTGATCGGACCTGAGGCGCCGCTGGTGGCTGGGGTCGCCGACGCGATCCGCGCCGCCGGCATCGCGGTCTATGGACCCTCGCGCGCGGCTGCTCGGCTTGAGGGCTCCAAGGCGTTCGCCAAGGACGTGATGGCCGCTGCCGGGGTGCCCACAGCGCGTTCTCGAGTCTGCACCGATCAGGATCAGGTCGCTGCCGCGTTGGCCGCGTTCGGGCCGCCGTACGTCGTCAAGGACGACGGCCTGGCCGCGGGCAAAGGCGTGCTGGTCACCAACGACCACGACGCGGCGATGGCCCACGCGGCTTCGTGCGGGACCGTGGTGATCGAGGAGTTCCTCAACGGCCCGGAGTTCTCGCTGTTCGCCGTCTGCGACGGCACCACGGCCCGGGCACTGCAGCCGGCTCAGGACTTCAAGCGCATCTTCGAGGGAGGTCGGGGCCCCAACACCGGCGGGATGGGCTCCTACAGCCCGCTGCCGTGGACCCCACCGACGATCGCCCAGGACATCCTCGAGACAGTCGTGCAGCCCACGTTGGCTGAGATGAGCCGCCGTGGAGCCCCCTTCGTGGGCACGTTGTACGTCGGCCTCGCCCTGACCGCCGCCGGCCCGAGAGTCATCGAGTTCAACTGCCGCTTCGGCGACCCCGACATCCAACCCGTCCTGGCACTGTTGGAGTCCTCCTTGGGAGACCTGTTGTTGGCCGCCGCCACCGGGCGGCTTTCGGAAACGGATCCACCCGCGTTCGGTGAAGGCGCGGCTGTGACTGTGGTCATGGCGAGCCGGGGCTATCCCGAAGGCTCCTCCAGCGGAGACGTCATCGTGGGCACCGAGACATTGACCAAGGAGCACGACGTCAATGTCATCCATGCCGGCACCGCGATGGCCGGCGGCCGGTTGGTGACTGCAGGCGGCCGGGTGCTCACCGTCACAGCCACCGGCGCCGATATCGCCGATGCCCGCGCCAAGGCCTACGAAGGGATCAACTCCATCTCCTTCCCCGGCGCCCAGTGGCGTCGAGACATCGCCGCCGAACCGCTCGGCGTTGTCGAAGGCGCGGCCCTAGTGGAGGAGAACCGATGAGTGTCCCCAACGTGCTCGCCACCCGGTACGCCGCCGCCGACATGGCCGCGATCTGGTCTCCCGAACACAAGGTGGTGCTGGAGCGTCACCTGTGGCTGGCCGTGTTGCGGGCGCAACGCGACCTCGGAGTGGAGGTGCCCGAGGGCGCCATCGAGGCCTACGAGAGTGTTGTCGACAAGGTCGACCTGGCCTCTATCGCGGCTCGGGAGCGGGTCACCCGCCACGACGTGAAGGCCCGCATCGAGGAGTTCTCCGCGCTGGCCGGCCACGAGCAGATCCACAAGGGCATGACCTCGCGGGACCTGACCGAGAACGTCGAACAACTCCAGATGCTGCACAGCCTGGGACTTGTCCGCCAACGGATGATCGCCACCGTGGCGCGGCTCGGCCGACTGGCCGCCGAGCACGAGGCCACGGTCATGGCCGGGCGTTCCCACAATGTGGCCGCGCAGGCGACCACCCTGGGCAAGCGGTTCGCCTCGGTGGCCGAGGAGATGCTGGTCTCTTTGCAGCGCCTCGACGACCTGGTGGCCCGCTATCCCCTGCGCGGGATCAAAGGTCCGATGGGTACCGCGCAAGACATGCTGGATCTGCTCGGCGGGGACCCGGCCAGGCTGGCCGACCTCGAACAGCGGGTGGCGGCTCACCTGGGCTTCGAGCACGTGTTCACCAGCGTCGGCCAGGTCTATCCGCGGTCGTTGGACTTCGACGTGGTCAGCACGCTGGTCCAGATTGCTGCGGGTCCCGCCAACCTGGCCACCACGATCCGGCTCATGGCCGGCATCGAACTGGTGACCGAGGGTTTCAAGGAGGGCCAGGTGGGCTCCTCGGCGATGCCGCACAAGATGAACACCCGCTCCTGCGAGCGGGTGAACGGACTCGCGGTGATCCTGCGCGGCTACCTCTCGATGGTGGGGGAGTTGGCCGGGGACCAATGGAACGAAGGCGACGTCTCCTGCTCCGTCGTACGCCGGGTGGCCTTGCCGGATGCCTTCTTCGCCCTCGACGGGCTCTTCCAGACCTTCTTGACCGTGCTCGATGAGTTCGGGGCGTTCCCCGCGGTGATCCAGCGCGAACTCGACCGCTACCTGCCGTTCCTGACGACCACCAAGGTGTTGATGACCGCGGTGCGCAACGGCGTCGGTCGCGAGGCGGCGCACGAGGCGATCAAGGAGCATGCGGTCGCGGTGGCCCTGGAGATGCGACAAGGGCGAGGCGACAACGACCTCTACGACCGCCTTGCCGCCGATCCGAGGTTGGGCCTGACCAGGGACCAGATCGGCGAACTCGTGGCCGACCCGATCGAGTTCACAGGGGCGGCCCGCGACCAGGTGGCAGGTGTGGTGGCCCGCATCGAGGCGTTGGCGCAGGCCGATCCGGTGGCCGCGGCGTACTCCCCGGGCGAGATCCTCTAGCTGCTGCGGGCGAGAAGGAGGTCGATCTTGGCCTCCAGTCGCCGCAGTTCGCCAACCGTGGCCGGCCGGACATCCTCGCGGGGCTCGATGGTCAACGACCCTCCGGCCTCCAACGTCACGCTCTTGAGGTCGCTGGCGTCATAGGCGCCCTGGCGGCGCATTGCCACCTCGACATCGGTGACGGCCACCCCTTCACGACGCAACGCCCGCTGGTCCCAGACCCCGTCGGCCAGCAGCGGGGTGGCGGTGCCCTCCAAGAGTCGGGAGGCGGGTTCGTAGCGGCTGACCATGCGAGAGATCACCGCATTGAGCAGCACCAGGAACCCGGCCCCGATCAGGCCCCCGATGAGGGTGTTGTCGTTGCCGATCACGGCGTTCTGCACGACGTTGGACAGCAACAGCATCACCACGAGGTCGAAGGTGTTGAGTTGGGCCAGATCCCGCTTCCCGGCCAGTCGAAGCAGCAGCGCGATCACCAGGTAGACCGCTGCGGTGCGCACCAGTTTCTCGGGCACGGACATGGACAGGTGCATCAGGTCGTTCCACATGGAGCTCATCATGAGCCCGCTTTGTAGGGTTTGAACCATGGCCGCGCCACACATCCCCTCAGCACCCCCGATCCCCGGGGCAACCCATGTGCACTCGGGGAAGGTCCGCGACCTCTATCGCCTCACCGAGGGCGAGTACGCCGGCAGCCTGCTGATGGTGGCCAGCGACCGGATCAGCGCCTTCGACTATGTGCTGGAGTCCACCATCCCGGGCAAGGGCGAGGTGTTGACCCGGATGAGTCTGTGGTGGTTCGACCAGGTACGTGATCTGGTTCCTCACCATGTGCTGAGCACCGATGTGCCTGCCGAGGTGCGCGGGCGGGCGGTGATCTGCGAACCCTTGGAGATGTATCCGGTCGAGTGTGTGGCCCGGGGGTATCTCACCGGTTCCGGCCTCTCCGACTACGTTGCGAGCGGAGCGGTCTGTGGGGTCGGTCTGCCTGCCGGGCTGCTCGACGGTTCGCGATTGCCGGAGCCGATCTTCACCCCGGCGACCAAGGCGGACCTGGGTGACCACGACGAGAACGTCTCCTACGACGCCGTGGCCGCGACCGTGGGGGACGAAGCGGCAGCAGCGCTGCGGGAGACCACCATGGCCGTCTACTCCCGCGCCGAGCAGATCGCCCGAGCCGCGGGCATCATCGTGGCCGACACCAAGATGGAGTTCGGCACCCGCCCCGATGGAACCCTGGTGCTGGCCGATGAGGTGCTGACCCCGGACTCCTCACGGTTCTGGCCGGTCGACCAGTGGCAACCCGGACGCGCCCAGCCCTCCTACGACAAACAGATCGTCCGCAACTGGCTGCTTTCTGCTGACAGCGGCTGGGATCGGGCCGGGGGCGGGGCGCCGCCGCCGCTCCCGGCCGAGATCATCGAGCGAACTCGCAGTCGCTACGTCGAGGCCTTCGAACTTCTCACCGGGGAGTCCTGGTGACCGAGGTCGGGTCCTTCTTCAGGGCCCCCACCGCCGAGGTTTTCGCCTATCTGGCCGACCCACGCAACCGGCCCCAGTGGCAGTCGTCGCTGCGTGCAGTGGAGATGATCGATGACGGGGAGGTCGCCGCGGGGATGCGCTGGCGCGACATCACTGCCATCCCCGGCGTACGCCCCACGATGGTGATCACCGAGTGCACGCCGTACCGAGTGTGGAGCGAGCGCGGAACCTGGGGCGGGGTGAGCGCCGACCTGTGTTTGAGGTTCACCCAGACCAAGCAGGGGACCAAAGTGCTGGCTCAGGTCGCCGTGACCGCTCAGGGTCCGTGGCGGCTGGCCGGGGGACTGGCGCTGCGCCTGGCACCGACCGCGCTCAAGGCCGACCTGGACCGTGCGGCCGTCATCGTGGCCGCCCGATCGCAGCGGTAGGTTCGACCTTGCGGGCGGCCAAGCCCGCAGATCAGGAGGGGTGGCATGTACAACCTGTCGATCGTGTTGGAGGACTCCGCGCGGCACTACCCGGATCGAGACGCCGTCGTCCTAGGTGACCTGCGACTGACCTATTCGGCGGTCAACGCTTTCGCCAACCAGGTCGCCAACCTGCTGGTCTCACGGGGTATCCGACCCGGTGACAAGGTGGCGCTCAGTTGCCCCAACCTGCCCTATTTCCCGGTTGTCTACTACGGCATCCTCAAGGCCGGGGCGGTCGTGGTGCCGCTCAACGTCCTCCTCAAGGGCCGTGAGGTCGCCTATCACCTCAAGGACGCCGAGGCGAAGGCCTACTTCTGTTTCCAGGGGTCACCCGAACTGCCCATGGGCGAGGAGGGCCACGCCGGGTTCGCTCAGACCGAGACGTGTGAGCACTTCTTCATGATCACCGCCGACCTGGCCGCGCCGAGCCCGATCGAGGGGACCGAGACGCTGGCGCAGGCCCTGGCCGGCATGGAGCCGACCTTCGAGTCGGTGCTCCCCAACGAGACCGACGGCGCGGTGATCCTCTACACCTCGGGGACGACCGGGCAGCCCAAGGGCGCTGAGTTGAGCCACTCCAACCTCATGCTCAACGCGATGACCTGCAACCGTCTCTTCGGTGCCCAGCCTGCTTCCGACGTCCACCTGCTCACTTTGCCGCTGTTCCACTCCTTCGGCTCGACGGTGCAGATGAACGCCGGGTTCTCGATGGCGGCGACGTTGGTGCTGCTGCCGCGCTTCGACGCGCACGCGGCAGTGGGGCTGATGCAGAGCGAGGACATCACCTTCTTCGCCGGCGTCCCGACGATGTGGTGGGGGCTGCTGGGGGCGCTGAGCGACGACGTCGACGTGGCCCGGATCGCGGCCAACCTTCGCGTCGCGGTCAGCGGGGGTGCCTCGCTGCCGGTGGAGATCATCCGCCAGGTCAAGGAGCGTTTCGGGGTCACCATCCTCGAGGGCTACGGCCTCTCCGAGACCTCGCCGGTGGCAACGTTCTCCGACCCGGACCGCGAGCCCCGACCCGGAAGTATCGGCATCCCCATCTGGGGCGTCGAGTGCAAGCTCATCGACCCCGAGAGCCTCGACTGGGAGCCACTCGTCGGCGCCGATCAGGTCGGCGAGATCGCCATTCGCGGACACAACATCATGAAGGGCTACTACAACCGGCCCGATGCCACTGCCGAGGTGATGCGCGACGGGTGGTTCCGCACCGGCGACCTGGCCAGGCGTGATGAGGACGGCTTCTACTACATCGTCGATCGCTCCAAGGACATGATCATCCGCGGCGGCTTCAACGTGTATCCGCGCGAGATCGAGGAAGTGCTGATGACCCATCCGGCCGTCTCCATGGCCGCAGTTATCGGCGTACCTCACGACAGCCATGGCGAAGAGGTCAAGGCCGTCATCATCAAGAGTGCCGATGATCCGATCACGGAGTCAGAGATGGTGGCGTGGGCCAAGGAGCAGATGGCGGCCTACAAATACCCACGCATCGTGGAGTTCGTCGAGACCCTACCGATGACGGCGACGGGCAAGATCTTGAAGCGTGAATTGAAGTAGAGACCTGCCCCCTACAATTCGCCCGTGGAGACGCGACGTTCCGCTCCTGCGCGTCGCGTAGGTGCCCGTAGACATGCCCTGGCTCGCAACGTGTGGGCCACCTTCTCGGTGGTGCTACTCCCGTTGCTGGCGATCGGGGCGTTCGGGTACTTCTGGGTGCTTCCGCACAAGGCCCGCTACGTCGGCAGCCTGGTCGACGTCGATGTGCTCCAGCGGGTGCCGTACGCCGCCGCGGCGATCGCCCTGGTCTGGTTGCTGGCTGTTCTCGCCGCACACCGGCTGACCCGCCTCCACCAGGCCTCGTCCGGTGGGGCCAAGACCCTCTCGCGGGCGTTCACGTCGCTGATGTGCCTGGTGGTCGCGCTGCCGCTCATGGTTGGCGGGTGGTACGCCTGGCTGACCCGCGAAGGCATCATGGCCACGGCCAAGGACGAGGTCAGCGCCACGACTCCGACGTTGCCTGCTGCCACCGCGACCGAGGATCCCTGGGGTGGTCGTAACCGGATCAACATCATGCTGCTGGGCGGCGATGGTGGGGTTGGTCGCGAAGGCATCCGCACCGACACGGTGATCGTGGCCAGCCTCAACGTCCGCAACGGTCGGACCACGATCTTCAGCCTGCCTCGCAACTTGCGCAATGTGCCGTTCCCGGCCACCTCTCCGCTGGCCAAGATCTACCCCTACGGCTTCAACGGGAACGGTGATGCCGGGGAGTACATGCTCAACGCGATCTACCGCAACATCCCGGCGCTGCATCCCGGTGTGCTCGGCAAGAGCGACAACGAAGGTGCCGACGCGTTGAAACAGGGGGTCTCAGGAGCCCTCGGTATTCCGATCGACTACTACGTGCTGGTCAACCTGCGCGGCTTCCGCGACATCGTCGATGCCATCGGCGGGATCACCGTCAACATCAACCGGCCGATCCCGATCAACGGGGACACCGATCGACACATCCCGCCGACGGGCTACCTCAAGCCAGGGCCCAACCAGCGCCTCGATGGCTACCACGCGTTGTGGTACGCCCGCGGCCGCTGGGGCCTGTCCGACTATGACCGCATGGAACGGCAGCGGTGCGCCCTGAGCGCGATCGTCGCCGAGGCCAATCCGGGCAACCTGTTGTTGCGCTACGCGGGTCTGGCCCGCGCCGCCAAGAAGATCCTGCGTACCGACATCCCCCGTCATCTGCTCCCGCATCTGGCTGAGGTGGCCCTGTTGATGAAGGACCATCCGCTGCGCAGCGTGGTGTTCCAGCACACCGCGACGTTCGACCCCAACAACCCCGACTACGCCTACATGCACGAGAAGGTTCGTCGGGCGCTGCGGCCGCCCAGGCCCCACCCCACCCTCACCCCGAGTGGATCGCCCACCGGCAAACCCTCCAAGACCCCCAAGCCAACCCCGACTCCGGGCGAAGGAGTCATCAGCACGGACGACGTCTGCGGCTACCACCTCATCACCACCCAACCTGCCTCCCCCTACTGAGTCCTCAGTCCGCCGACCCGCCACTTCCTCACACCCGTACGACGACCGACCCGCCACTCCCTCACACCTGTGTACGCCGACGAGAGCTCCCAGCAGCCTCACAGCACAGACATCGAAGCCAGCCAGATCGACCCTCGAGAGTGAAGTCGTTCCCCGGAAAGGCCGGGGACTTCCCCGAGGGAGACACACGATGGACAACCCGGACACCACCACAGACCCCGCTGCCCAGCAGCGTCCCGATACGCCCCGCCCGGGCAAGCGCGGCCTGCTGGCCGCAGCAGCTGTCGGACTCAGCGGCCTGATCGCGGGCGGTGTGCTGGCCGCCAGTTTCTCGGCCTCGGCGGCCGACAACTCAAACACCCCCAACCCTGGTCGACCCCCTGCCATCGGTCACATGCAAGGCGACCCCAGCAAGCCGATGCGCAGCGACGAGACGTTGCTGACCGGGACCACCAAGGACAAGGTGACCTCAGCGGTCAAGGCGAAATACCCCTCCGCGACGTTCCAGCGGGTCGAGACCGACTCCGACGGTGTCTATGAGGCCCACGTCCTCCTGGACGGAAAGCCCAGCATCGTGAAGGTCGGCAAGGACTTCACCGTCACCGGCACCGAGTCGATGCCGGCTCCTCCGCCCGGCGCCGGTTCATCCGCCAACGGCGCCTGAACTCAACAGGCAGGTGAGGTGGCCCGGGGCCGCGGCCCCGGGCCACCTCACTTCATCGCGAGGAAGCCGCGGCGGCGCCGGGCGTCGCGTCCCGAAGCGCATCGACCATCTGAGTCAGCAAGAGCATCTGTTCGTCGGCGAGGGCACGATCACCGGAGACGGCCAACTCGAAGAGCACGCCGCGTGCGGTGGCGACGCAGAGGTGTGCCAAGAGGGGCGCCTGTGCTCGGGGCACGCCTGAGTCGATCAGGATCGACTCGAACTCCGCCACCCAGCCCGAGGACAGCCACGACCTCAGCCCGGTGGCGTGGGGCTGGTGCCTCATTGCGTGGGTGGAGATCTCGAAGAACAGCGGCGCGAAGGTCTGCGCCCGGTCGGCCAGCCTTGTCCAGAACTGCCACCCTGCGTCGGCTTCGCCGCGTGCGGCGATGTCGAGCAGGGCGGCTTGTTCGCCGCGTTCGACGGCCTCGACGACAGCCGCGAGGAGACCTTCTCGAGACCCGAAGTGATAGTTCAGCATCCGGTGGCTCGTGCCGATGGCGGCGGCCAAGGTGCGGAGGCTGGTGTCTCCGATCCCATGCGAGGCGAAGTAGTCGACAGCCTTGTCGCACAGGTCCGAGCGGGCAGTCATGGCCGGGCGGCCAACGCGGCGAACGTCGTGGCTTCGGTGGTCAGGTAGTCGGTGCCCAGTCCAGCCCATCGTCGGCGTACCAGCCAGGCCAGGGGCCCGCGCCAGTCGAGCGTCAGGCGAAGGGCGCAACCGTCTTCGTCGGCGACGATGTGGTGGGTTGCCGTGGTGGTCAGACCCACCGTCCGGCTGACCCAGGTGAAGCCACGCAGCGGCTCCCATTCGGTGATCCGCCACGTTGCCGGGGGCAGCCCTGGCTGCCGCACTCGGTAGCGTGCGCCGACTGCGGGCTCGGTGGTCTGCAGCGGAGTCAGTGCGTCGACCGTCGGGAGGTGCTGCGGCCACGCGGTCAGGTCGCTGACCACGGCCCACAGGCCGGCACTGGAAGCGTCAGTGTGTGCTTGTACGTCGAGCATGTACCAAATGGTACACGAAGGAATCCGTTGCGCACAGATGCCCGAGCGGGGTGATCCGTAGCTCCGTGGCGCCGGCACCTCGGATAGGACATGATGGGGCTTCGTCGTAGCGCGCCCGAACGATCCGCCCCAGGAGGCCAACATGACCGACCAGACCGCCCCGTGGCCCCCGCACGACCCGGCGACGCGACGCTGGCTTCCCAGTTCCTCGACACCGCTCGACCCCGACCGAGTTGCGCAATTGCTGGCCGCTGAGTGGGAGCGCTTCCGGGCCCAGACGCCCGAGTCGGCTGAGCACAACGCCAGGGCCAGCAAGACCCTCCCGCTGGGGGTGACCTCCTCCTTCCAGCACTGGGACCCGCACCCGATCTCGATCGTGTCCGCGCGCGGTGCTTGGCTCACCGATGTCGACGGTCGACGCCTGCTGGACCTGTCGATGGGTTTCGGGGCGATGATGGTCGGTCACCTCAACCCGGTGGTTGTCGAGCATGTCCAGCACGCGCTGGAGAGCGTCGGCACGCTCTTCGTCACACCCTCGCCCACGGCTACCGAGGTCGCCGAACTCTTCCAGCGGCGCTTCAACCTCGACATGCTCCGGTTCACCCAGTCGGGCACCGAGTCCTTGATGTACGCCGTCCGCGCCGCCCGGGCCTACACCGAGCGCAAAGCGATCATCAAGATCGAGGGCGGCTACCACGGTGGCTATGACGCACTTCAGGTCTCGGTGAAGCCGGCACTGGAGGACATCGGCCCGGCCGATGCTCCGATCCCGGATGTGCCCTTCGACGTCGAGGCGGGCACGGTCTACGTGGTGCCCTACAACGACATGGACCGGCTCAATGTGATCCTGGCCGAGCACGGCCGCGAGATCGCCGCGGTCGTCATGGAGCCCGTGATCGAGAACCTCGCCATCGTCGTGCCCGACCAGGGCTATCTCGCCAGCGTTCGCGCGGCCTGTGACGCCCATGGCGTGCTGCTGATCTTCGATGAGGTCAAGACCGGCCTTACCGCCGGATACGCGGGCGCTTCCCAGCGCCTCGGTGTCCAGCCCGATCTGGTCACCTTGGCCAAGAGCATCGGCGGTGGGCTTCCGCTGGCTGCGTTCGGTGGCCGGGAGGAGGTCATGCAGGTCGTCGTGGACGGTCGCATGGCGCACTTCGGCACCTACAACGGCAACCCGCTGGTGATGGCCGCGGCTCGCGCGGTCGACGAGGTGTGCACACACGAGGCACTCGACGCGGCCGAGGCGGTCAACGTGCGCACGCTGGATGCGGTCGATCAGGTCATCGTCGAGTTCGAACTGCCTGCCCACACCGTCGGCCTTGGCCTCAAGGGCTGCATCACCTGGTCATCCACACCGGTGCGCAACTACCGCGACTACAAGGCCACCGACTTCCAGGTGGCGGAGTTGTCGTGGCTGTGGGGCGTCAACCGCAACATCTTGACCCCGCCCGGACTCGATGAGCAGTGGTTGGTCTCCTTGGCCCACAAGGACGAGGAGATGGACGTGTTGGTCTCGGACTTCCGGGAGTTGGCGCAGGCGCTGCGCGGCTGACGCGGCTCAGCCGGTCCTGCCAGAAGCAAGGCCCTGCCAGGTGGTCGTCCCGGCCACGCCGTACGCCGGCAGGCGGGTCGCGTTCTGGTAGGCCTTGATCGCCTCGACCGTGGCCTTGTCGACGACCCCGGTCACCGAGACCGGACCGGCGCCCGCTGCGGTGAGCGCGCGCTGGAGTCGGCGTACTGCCGTGTCGGCGGTGCCGATCTTGGCCACGGGCTTGGCGCCTTGGGTCAAGATCGCCAGCCAGTGGCGCGTGGTCCAGGTGTCGCTGAGTGAGAGCTTCTGGCGGGCCTGGTAGGTGCGGGCCGCCTTGATCGTGGCTGTGTCGTAGGTGCCGGTCACGGTGCCGGCGAAGAGGCCACGGTTCTTGAGCATGCACTGCAATGCCTTGACACCGGCCGAGCCGGAGACCCCGGGCCGCAAGGTGGGCCACTGGCTCAGGTTGTAGCTCACCGAGCCGCAGTGGGCGGGCTCTTTGCCGACCCGGGAGCCGAGTCCGACGTCTAGCCAATTGGAGTCGATGTTGATCGTCACGCCGCCGTAGGTCTCGTTATGACCGCCGCGGTATTGGTGCACCCGTTTGTGGGGCATCCAGCCGTCGCTGCGGATGTAGGTGGAGTAGACGTCGGCCTTGCCGTTCCAGTCGGCGATCCAGAGTTGGTCCGGCATGGTGTAGCGGCCCGGGCGAAGCGCTCGGGCGTCGTCGAGGATCTTGATGCCGGATGCCGCTGAGGAGTAGATGCCGCTGACGAAACCGAGTTTGTGGAGTTGATCGGTCCACGAGGACAGGAAGGTCAAAGCCGATTCCCGACAGTCGGTGGGCGCGATGTTGAAGGCCTCGATGTCGTACCACAGTGTGCTGCCGGCGGCGATGCCGAGCGCGGTCGCGGCTCTCACAGTCTTGTCTGCTTCGGCGGCGCCCTGTGTCTTGGCCTTGGCATAGGCGCTGGTCGGGTCGGGATTGATCCGCACCTGCTTGAGGTATCGATCCCGGGTCGTGCAACTGGCCTGGGGGCCAAGGGTGATCGGTAGCAGCCGCCATCCGGCCGCGAGTTGGGTGGTCACCCAATCGGGAGTCAGGTTGGGTTGGTCGCGGCAAGCGCGCGAATCGCCGGAGATATAGATGCCGACCGCGGAGAAGGGCGAGGTCTCCATCCACGTGGTCATCTTCTGCTGGGTCGGCGTCAGACACTGGTCGAAGCCGTAACCGGTGAAGTCGCCGGGCGTGACCACGTTGTCGGCGTACGCCGGCGCGAGGGTGCCCGCGGCAACAGCGAGCACCATGCTCGTCAGGGCAAGGGTTCGTCGAAGACGGGCCAACATCTGCGCTCCCCTGGTAGGCAACATCGCAATACCATAAGTCCCATCAGTCACATCTGTCACATGGTCGTCTCTGTCGGAGGGCGCCGATAACCTCACAGACGTGACCGATTACGAGTTCGCAGCACAGGTGTGGAAGTGGCGCGGAGAGTCGGCATGGCACTTCCTCACCGTCCCTGAGGACATCAGCGACGAGATCGACGAGATCACCACGGGGGCCACGGGCGGGTTCGGCTCGGTCCGCGTCGAAGCCACGATCGGAGCCACCACCTGGCGCACCTCGTTGTTCCCGAGCAAGGAGGTCGAGGCCTACGTGCTTCCGGTCAAGAAGGCCGTGCGTCTGGCCGAAGACCGTCATGACGGCGATGTGGCCCAGGTGCGCCTGCGACTGATCCTCTAGAAGGACTGCGCGGGGATCAGCCCAACCACACCCGGGCGTTGCCGAACATGCGGGCCCAGGGGCTGGGGCCCACGGGCTGTTCGCAGGTCCAGGACATCTGCGCGTTCAGTTGCACCCGCTCCGGGTGCGGCATCATGGCGGTGAACCGTCCGTCCGGCGTGGTGACCGCGGTCAAGCCGTCGGGAGAACCATTGGGGTTGGCCGGGTAGCTCGTGGCCGCAACGCCGTGTGAGTCCACGAACCGCGCCGCCCGATGCACCGTGGCCAGATCTCCTCGTCGCGAGAAGTCGGCGTACCCCTCACCGTGGGCGACCGCGATCGGCAGCCTCGAGCCGGCCATCGGGCCGAGGAAGATCGACGGTGAGTCGAGCAGTTCAAGTTGGGAGAGCCGGGCTTCGTACTGCTCGGAGAGGTTGCGTGTGAACCGTGGCCAGGCCGAGGCACCCGGGATCAGATCGGCGAGGGCGGCAAACATCTGGGCGCCGTTGCAGATCCCCAGACCGAAGGTGTCGCGGCGGTGGAAGAACTCGTCGAAGGAGTCCTTCAACGCGTCGTTGAAGAGCACCGAGCGGGCCCAGCCTTCGCCAGCGCCGAGGGTGTCGCCGTAGGAGAAACCGCCACACGCTACGAGCCCGACGGCATCGCGCAGGTCGAAGCGCCCGCTCTGCAGGTCGCTCATGTGGACGTCCCAGGCTTCGAACCCGGCGCGGTCGAACGCGAAGGCGGTCTCGACGTGGCTGTTGACGCCCTGCTCGCGCAGGATCGCCACGATCGGGCGCGCGCCGAGGTTGAGGTACGCCGACAGGGCCGGAGCCTCGCCTCGCGCGTCCACCACCAACCCCGTGTCGTCATCGGCGGCGAAGGCGGCGTGCTCCTCATCGGCGCAGGTGGGGTTGTCGCGCAGGCGAGCGATCCGCCACGAGACCTCGTCCCACACCTGGCCCAGATCGCGCAGGGACTCCGAGATGCGTTCGCCGCCCACGCTCACTTCGACGCGGCGATCGACGCGGGTGTGCCCGACCACGCGGGCCAGGTCACCCAAGCCGTGCTCCCCGAGCACCGCGAGCACGGCCTCGACCTGGGTCGCGGGCACGCCGAGGACGACCGCCAACTCCTCGTTGAAGAGTTGGTCGCGCGAGGCCACGTCGAGGTCGATCCCGCAGGCTCCGGCGAAGGCCATTTCACAGGCTGTGGCCCACAATCCACCGTCGGAGCGGTCGTGGTAGGCGGTGACCAGGCCGTCATGGCGCAACCGGGCCATCGCGTCGGCGACAGCGCTGAGCCGCGCCGGCTCGTCGAGGTCGGGGACCTGGGTGCCGAAGGATCCGGACACCTGGGCGAAGACCGAGCCGCCGAGGCGATCGCGACCGGCCCCGAGGTCGATGAGAACCAAGGCCGAGTCGGGCTGAAGTTGGGGGGTCAGGGTCTCGGTGACGTCGTCGATGCTGGCGAAGGCCGAGACCACCAACGAGACCGGGGAGATGACCTGCTTGTCGTGCCCCGCATCGCTCCACTTGGTGCGCATTGAGAGCGAGTCTTTGCCGACGGGTACCGACACTCCCAGCGCCGGGCACACCTCCAGGGCTACGGCGGCCACCGTGTCGAAGAGGGCTGCGTCCTCGCCCGGCTCGCCACAGGCGGCCATCCAGTTGCAGGACAACTTCACGCCGCGCAGTTCCACCGGGGCCGCGAGCAGGTTGGTGATCGCCTCACCGACCGCCATCCGGCCACTCGCGGGGGCGTCGATCGCGGCCAGCGGCATGCGCTCGCCGGAGGCCATCGCCTGCCCGGCGCTGCCGAGGTAGTCGGTCAAGGTGACTGCGACGTCGGCAACCGGCACCTGCCAGGGGCCGACCATCTGATCGCGGTGTGTGAGCCCGCCGACGGTGCGGTCGCCGATGGTGATCAAGAAGCGCTTGGAGGCCACCGTGGGGTGCCGCAGGACGGAGTACGCCGCCTCGCGCAGGTCCACCTGAGCGGGATCGAACTCATCACCAGTACGCGGCACCCGGGCCACGTCACGGGTCATGCGCGGTGGCTTGCCCAGGAGCACCTGCATCGGCATGTCGATCGGGTTGTCGTCGAGACGGTCGGGGTCTTCCAGCACCAACTGCCCGTCGTCGCGAGCAACCCCGACGACGGCGTAGGGCGCCCGCTCGCGATCGCACAGGGAGGCGAAGAGGGCCAGCGATTCGGGAGCCATGGCGAGCACGTAGCGCTCCTGGCTCTCGTTGCACCAGATCTCGGCGGGGGAGAGGCCCGACTCCTCCAACGGCACCGCGGCGAGGTCGAAGCGGGCTCCGAGTCCGGCCCCGTCGACCAACTCGGGGAACGCATTGGACAGTCCGCCCGCGCCGACGTCATGAATCGCCAGGATCGGGTTGTCCGTGCCCATCGCCCAGCAGTGGTTGATCACCTCTTGGGCCCGGCGCTCGATCTCAGGGTTGCCCCGTTGCACCGAATCGAAGTCGAGTTCGGCGGCGTTGACGCCCGCGGCCATCGATGAGGCGGCGCCGCCGCCCATGCCGATCCGCATGCCGGGCCCGCCCAACTGCACCAGCAGCGTCCCGGCCGGGAACTGGATCTTCTCGGTCATCTCCGCACTGATCGAGCCGAGCCCACCGGCGCTCATGATCGGTTTGTGGTAGCCGCGGCGTACGCCGGAGACGGTCTGTTCGAACACCCGGAAGAAGCCGCCCAGGCTGGGGCGCCCGAACTCGTTGTTGAAGGCCGCCGCTCCGATCGGGCCCTCGATCATGATCTGCAGCGGCGAGGCGATGTGGGCCGGAGCGCCGTAGTGCTCGCTCTCCCAGGGTTCGTCGGTCCCGGGCAACCTGAGGTTGGAGACCGCGAACCCGGTCAGCCCGGCCTTGGGCTGAGACCCTCGTCCGGTCGCGCCTTCATCACGGATCTCCCCGCCCGCGCCGGTGGCCGCACCCGGGAAGGGGCTGATCGCGGTCGGGTGGTTGTGGGTCTCGACCTTCATCAGCACGTGGGCCACGCCGGGACGCTCGGCGTAGGGCGCCGGGCCCTGGGCGGAGGTCGGCAGCCACCGCACCGCTTCGCCGCCGAGCATCACCGACGCGTTGTCCTTGTAGGCCACCACGGTGCCTTCGCCGTTGACCGCCTCGGTGTGTCGGATCATCCCGAACAGCGAGGTGGACTGTGGTTCGCCGTCGATGACGAAGTCGGCGTTGAAGATCTTGTGGCGGCAGTGCTCGGAGTTGGCCTGCGCGAACATCATCAACTCGACATCGGTCGGGTTGCGCCCCAGCCCGGTGAAGGAGGTGGCGAGGTAGTCGATCTCGTCGTCGCTGAGCGCCAGGCCGTACGTCGTATTGGCCTCCGCCAAGGCGTCACGACCCCGACCCAACAGGTCGACATGCACCATCGGTTCGGGGTGCAACTCCGCGAACAGCGCGGCCGCTTCGTTGCGTGAGTCCAGCGCTACCTCGGTCATGCGGTCATGGAGGATCCCGGCGATCTGGTGGTGCTGGTCAGAGTCGAGATCGCCCGAGACGACGTACTCGGTGACCCGCTCGACCCGGTGGATCGGGATCGCGCAGTTGTGGGCGATGTCGGTCGCCTTGGAGGCCCACGGTGAGATCGTGCCGAGGCGGGGTGCGACCACGCAGGTGGCCGGTTCGTCCGGGCCGGTGTAGTCGGGGCCGTAGGTGAGCAGTCGGGACACCGAGTCCGCCGTGACCGGGTCGAGGGGCTCGTCGCTGGCGACCCAATGCACGAAGCGGGCCGAGACGGCAGTGGCGGCGGGGGCGATCTGCTGGATGCGGGCCAGGAGCGCCTGAGCGCGGAAATCGGAGAGGGCGTTGCCACCGGGCAGGACGTTGAGCACGAACTCGTGTGGCGCAGCCATGAGCGTCTCCAGGAGGGGGCCAGGGGTCGGGCAGCAATCTACCGGGATCGGCGTGGTCCCCGCGCACCGCGGGGCCGGTCGGCGCCACGGTGAGGACGTGGCAGGCTGGAGCGGTGGCCCGCACGTTGACACCAGCCGATCCGGCCGAGGTCGCCGCGGCCCTGGATGCCCACCGGTCCGGGTCCGGCGACTCATCCTCGACCCGCCTGTTGGTCAAGCACATCTTGGCGCTCCTGACCCAACGGGCCCCCGGTCGTAGCGTCGAGGTTCGGGTTCCGCCGTACGCCGCCATCCAGTGCATCGACGGCGTGCGGCACACCCGCGGGACCCCGCCCGCTGTGATCGAGGTCAACCCTCAGACTCTGATCGATCTGGCCACCGGAGCACTCACCTGGACCGCAGCCGTGGAGCAGGGATGGGTGTTCGCCTCGGGTGAGCGGGCCGATCTGACGCCCTATCTGCCGCTGCTGACGCCGACCCCCTAACCTCGGTCCCATGACCGACCTTCGTGCCGCCGTCCAAGCAGTGCTCCCCGGCATCCGCCGCGACCTGGAGGACCTCATCCGGATCCAGTCGGTCAGCGCCGACCCCGCGCGGGCCGGCGACGTGCTCCGCTGCGCCCACAAGGTCTCCGATCTTTTCAGTGCTGAAGGTTTCTCTACCGAGGTCGTCACCGCCGGCGGCGGCCCAGCAGTGATCGGTCGAAAGGCCGGCCCCGAAGGCGCGCCGACGGTCCTGCTCTACGCCCACCACGACGTCCAACCCGAGAACGACCCCGCCGACTGGGACTCCCCGCCGTGGGAGCCGACCGAGCGCGGCGATCGTCTCTATGCGCGAGGCGCAGCCGACGACAAGGCCGGCATCGCCACCCACCTGGCCGCCGTCCGGATCCTGGGTGATGACCTGCCCGTCAATCTCACGCTGTTCATCGAGGGCGAGGAGGAGATGGGTTCAGAGACCCTGCCGGCGCTGTTGGCAGCGCATAAGGAGAAGTTGCGCGCCGACGTCATCATCATCGCCGACTCCGGCAACTGGGACATTGGCGTCCCGGCGCTGACCACCAGCCTTCGCGGCCTCGTCCGCATGGATGTCGAGGTCCGAACCCTGAGTCACGCCGTGCACTCGGGCATGTGGGGCGGTCTGGTTCCCGACGCGGTGATGACGCTGAGCCGGCTGATCAGTTCCCTGCACGACGACGCCGGCAACGTCGCCATCGCGGGGCTGCGCAGCGGCCCTGCCGCCGACGTCGACTACCCCGAGGAGCGGCTGCGGGCGGAGTCGGGGGCGACCCCCGACGTGCAGTGGATCGGTGAGGGCAGCACCGTGGAGCGGCTGTGGACCAAGCCGGCGCTGTCCATCACCGGCTTCGACGCGCCAAAGGTGGCGGGAGCCTCCAACACCCTGGTGCCGATGGCTCGGGCCCGGATCTCGCTGCGAACCTCACCCTTCGACACCGGCCAGAACGCCGCTGCGTGCCTGCAGGCCCACCTCGAAAGCCACGTTCCGTGGGGCGCCACGCTGGCGACCACGATCGTCGACATCGGCGAAGCGACCGCGATCGACGCCACCGGTCCGGCGTACGACGTGGCTCGGGGCGCCTTCACCGAGGCATGGGACGGAGTGGCCCCGGTCGACATGGGAGTGGGCGGATCGATTCCGTTCATCGCCGAGTTCCTTGACGCCTTCCCCGAGGCCAGCGTGCTGGTCACCGGAGTGGAGGACCCCGACACCAGGGCCCATGGCGCCAACGAGGGACTTCACCTCCCTGAGTTCGAGCGCGTGCTGTTGGCCGAGACCCTGCTGTTGGCCCGACTCGGCGCCCGCTGAGCGACCCACGCTCATGGTGTCCGAACGGCACCCTCGACGGCAGTAGACTCCTGCCCGTGGCCGCCCCCAGCCGCCGTCGCGGAGACGGCCGACTGACCAACGAACTCGACCCCCAGGACCAGGGACCCCAAGATGCGTGTGGTGTCTTCGGGGTCTGGGCGCCGGGGGAAGATGTCGCCAAGCTGACCTACTTCGGTCTTTATGCGCTGCAGCATCGTGGTCAGGAGTCGGCCGGCATCGCGGTCTCCAACGGCCGACAGATCCTGGTCTACAAGGAGATGGGTCTGGTCAGCCAGGCCTTCGACGAGTCGACGCTGGAGGCCCTCAAGGGTCATCTGGCGATCGGGCACACGCGCTACTCCACCACCGGGGCCAGCACCTGGCACAACGCTCAGCCCACCTTCCACCCCACGATCGACGGCTCGTTGGCCCTGGCCCACAACGGCAACCTCGTCAACACCGCAGAGTTGGCCGAGATGGTTGAGGCACATGGCGACCTCGAGGGTGAACTCGACCTGCACATGCGCATGCCCGACGAGACCACCAACGACTCCTCGTTGGTCACCGCACTGCTGGCCCACCACCCCGACACCTCGTTGGAGGAGCGGGCGATGGAGTTGCTGCCGCAGGTCAAGGGCGCCTTCTCCTTCGTGTGGATGAACGACAGCACGCTGTTCGCGGCTCGCGATCCTCAGGGAGTGCGGCCGCTCGTGTTGGGTCGACTCGAGCGCGGTTGGGTGGTGGCTAGTGAGGACGCGGCTCTGGCCACGGTCGGTGCCAGCGTCGTACGCGAGGTCGAGCCTGGCGAGATCCTGATCATCAACGAGGACGGCTTGCGCTCGCGTCGTTTCGCGGAGGCCGACCCCAAGGGCTGCGTGTTCGAGTTCGTTTACCTCGCTCGCCCCGATGCCCGCATCTCGGGCCGCACCGTGCACGAGGCTCGAGTGGAGATGGGCCGGGAGTTGGCCCGGCAGTTCCCGGTCGAGGCTGACATGGTGATGCCGGTGCCGGAGTCGGGCACGCCTGCCGCCACCGGCTACGCCTTGGAGAGCGGAATCCCCTTCGGGCAGGGTTTCGTGAAGAACTCCTACGTCGGTCGCACCTTCATCCAGCCCAGCCAGACCCTGCGCCAGTTGGGCATCCGACTCAAACTCAACGCGCTGGACCACATGATCCGCGGCAAGCGCATCGTGGTCGTCGACGACTCGATCGTGCGCGGCAACACCCAGCGGGCCCAGGTGCGGATGCTGCGCGAGGCCGGCGCGGTCGAGGTCCACGTGCGCATCTCCAGCCCACCGGTCACCTGGCCGTGCTTCTACGGCATCGACTTCGCAACCCGCGCCGAGTTGATCGCCAACGGCCTGGAGATCGAGGAGATCCGCGCCAGCATCGGAGCCGACTCGCTGGGCTACATCTCCTTGGACGGGATGATCGCTGCGACCGGCCAGCAGGCCAGCTCGCTGTGCACGGCGTGCTTCACCGGGGACTATCCGATCCCGCTGCCCGACGCCTCTCGCCTGGGCAAGGACCTCCTGGAGACCTCCATGCACGTGGAGGCGCTGCCGGTGTTCAACAACCCCTGACCTGCCACCCGAACCAAGGAGTGTCGTGACCGACCAGAAGACGACGTACGAGAGCGCCGGGGTTTCCATCCAGGCCGGTGACGCCGCCGTCGAACTCATGAAGGTCTGGGTCGACAAGGCCCGCCGTCCGGAGATGATCGGCGGCATCGGTGGGTTCGCAGGGCTCTGGGACGCCCAGGCGCTGACCAGTTACCGCCACCCGCTGCTGGCCACCTCGGCCGATGGCGTGGGTACCAAGGTCGCTATCGCCCAGGCCATGGACAAGCACGACACGATCGGTTTCGACCTGGTCGGGATGCTGGTCGACGACCTCGTCGTCTGCGGCGCCGAACCGCTCTACCTGACCGACTACATCGCCACTGGTCGGGTCATCCCCGAGCGGATCGCCTCGATCGTCAAGGGCATCGCCGAGGCCTGCCTGGTGGCCGGCTGCGCCCTCATCGGCGGTGAGACCGCCGAGCACCCCGGGCTCCTGGAGCCCGACGAGTACGACGTGGCCGGCGCGACCACCGGCGTGGTCGAAGCCGCCGACCTACTCGGCCCGGCCCTGGTCCGACCTGGTGACGTGGTGATCGCCATGGCCTCCAGTGGACTGCACTCCAACGGCTATTCGCTGGTGCGTCACGTATTGCTGGACAAGGCCGCGATGTCGCTGGGCCAGCACGTCGACGACCTGGGTCGCACGCTGGGGGAGGAACTCCTCGAGCCCACCATGATCTATGCCAAGGCCTGCCTCGACCTGGCCCGCACGACACAGACGCACGCGATGTCGCACATCACCGGCGGTGGACTGGCGGCCAACCTGGAACGGGTGTTGCCGCTGGAGTTGACCGCCGTCATCGACCGCTCCAGCTGGGTGCGGCCCGCGATCTTCGACCTGGTCCAAGAATGCGGGCAGATCGAGACCGAGGACCTCGAGCAGACTCTCAACTGCGGAGTCGGGATGGTCTCCCTCACCGCCCCCGAGGACGCCGACGCCGCGATCGAGGTGCTGGCCGGGCACGGGGTGCGGGCGTGGGTGGCCGGCGAGGTGGCCGCGGCCGGAGGTGCCCGTCCCGGGTCGGTGAGGCTGATCGGCAGCCCCGGACGCTGATCCGGCGTACCCCACGAGATCGGTCGGGCGAGGTTCAGCTCACGTTTTCGAGATGTCCGCTCGCGGGAATCACCAACGGGCAGGTAAGGTTGCCCTCACGAATAGACCAAGAAAACTTGCCGGTGACCAGAAATCTGGCGCCGGCCCATCTGTGCGAGGGGGTCGACCCTATGGGGCGCGGCCGTGCGAAGGCGAAGCAGACCAAGGTTGCCCGCGATCTGAAGTACCGCACTCACGAGACGGACTTCGGCGCGTTGGCCCGGGAGCTTCATGGCGAACCGGACTCAACCGAGAGCGACGAACTCGATGACTACGACGACAAGTGGGCCGACTACCGTCGCTCGTAGGTCTCGACACCCGATGGGGTGGCCGGGCAAACTGGACCACCTGGGCATTTGCGACCAATCGGTGGCACAATCACTGAACGCGAGACACCCGTCTCGTCACAACGAGGTATATGGAGCGTGGCATGGTGCGATCTGAGAACACCGAGACGCTGCTTACGCCTGCAGAAGTTGCGGCTCTCTTCCGGGTCGACCCCAAGACAGTCACTCGGTGGGCGAAGGCCGGAAAGCTGAGTTCGATCCGCACGCTGGGTGGCCACCGTCGCTACCTGGAGTCCGAGGTCAAGCAGTTGCTCGAGGGCGCCATTCCCCAGCAGCGGGCCCCTCAGGACTAGCGGTTCATCCGCGCGAAGAAGCCCTTCTGCATCGCGAAGAGCTTGGGGAACTCCGCATAGATCTCGGAGTACCTCTCGCTGGCGGCTGCCCTGGGTTCGAACCTCCGCGGTGTCGACACCAGATCTCTCACCTCACCCATCGCTAGTTCGCCGAGGGCGATCCCGGCCATCAGCGCCATGCCGGAAACCCCGGCCAGCAGGGGATTCCGGCTGCTGACCACCGTCCGCCCGGTCACATCAGCCATCACCTGACACCACAGGTCCGATCGAGCGCCGCCACCGACCAGGCGCAACGGCTCCATCTGGTGTCCGACGAACTTCTCGGTGGGGGTCAACAGCCAGCGGGTGTTGAAGGCGACCCCCTCGATCACCGCCCGCGTCAGATGGGCTCGCGTCGTCTCGGCGCTGAGGTTGTGGAACCCCCCGCGGGCCACCTTGTTCTCCACCGGGCTCCGCTCGCCGGCGATCCACGGAGTGAACACCACCCCCTCGGCTCCGACCGGGGCACCTCCGGCCTCGTCGAGGAGGTCCTCGAAGCTCACGTCGGGAGCGACGGCGTCGCGGAACCACCCCAGCGCGCGCCCGGCCGACTCCTGGTTGTTCCCGATCAGGTAGGTGTTGTTGTCCAGACCCGGCACGGTGGCCATCTGATGCAGCAGGTCGGTCTTCTTCTCCTTGACCGGAGCGCTCACCCACCCCGTGGTGCCGATGCTCGCGTGGCCTTCGCCGAGACCGACCCCACCCGAGCCCACCGTGGCTGCGTGCAGATCGGGCAGCCCGGTGATCACGACTGTGTCCGGCCGCAGCCCCAACTCGGTGGCCACCTCCGGGTGGACCGGCCCGATCACGCTACCGATCGGAACCAGCGGTGGCAGCCGCTCGGGGTTGATGCCCGTGTGGGCGACCAGGTCGTCGTCGTACGCCATTGCGGAAAGGTCGCGGTTGTCGGTCAGCCAGGCCGCGGTCATCGAGGCGTGGGTCGCCGCGGGAACTCGGGTGAAGCACATGGCGAGATAGTCGACGGGCTCGAGATACCACCGAGTGGCCGGCGGTGGGTCGTTCTCGAGCAGCAGCATGTGCCCGACCGGGTCGGCCCCGGTGGTCGTGGGGATTGCGCCGGTCCGGCGCACCCACGTGGCCAGACGGCCGGGGTGGTAGCCCATGAGCGGCCCACCAATGGCCTTGCGGGTGAAGGGCCCGCCGCGCTCGTCGAGCCACATGACGCACGGTCCGGTCGGTCGCCCCTGGGCGTCGACGGGCACGGTCGAGGCCCACTGACCGGTCACCGCCACGGCGCGTACGTCGGCGGCCGGAACCACCCTCAGGCCGCGCGAGATTCCGGCACGGATGACCTCCCACCAGTGCCCGGCGTCCTGGGTGGCCAGACCACCCTCTCCCAGCGTGGTAGCGATCGGAGTGTGCTCCCACCAGAGCACGACGCCCTCGGTGTTCACGAAGGCGACCTTGGGACCTCCGGTCCCCAGATCGATCGTGAGGACCGTGGTCACCCCTGGCCGCCCGCGGGGGGCAGGGCCTGCTGCTTGTCCATCATGTCGTCCATGATCATGACGATGAAGTCTTCAGTGGCTTTGTCCAGACCGCCAGCCACCCCGCCGTACACCGCAGAGGAGAAGGCGGGTTCGCTTCCCTTGCTCTTGGCATAGTCGACCGCCTCGGCCAGGTCGTCGGCGAACTGCTCGACGACCCCGTCCTGGGTCTGGGGGCGGGTCACGGCCATGTGGATGGCGTTGGGGTACTGCTGGCCGTTGAAGCGCCAGCTCTTGCCGGCCATCGAGTCCATGACGTGGTAGATGTCGAAGGCGTCGGAGGTGAAGGAGAAGCAGAAGGTGGGATCACCCATGATCTGCAACTCCGGGTGGCTGCGAACCGCCTGCTGCATGGCCGCCGCGGTCTCGAAGATGGCTCTGGCGTAGCCGAGGTAGCCCTCACGACCCAGGCTCACCATGGCCGCCCAGGTCGCGGCCAGGAGGCCGCCGGAGCGCGAACCGTCGATACCGGGAGACATGTACTTGCCGCCGCTCCACTCCAGCAGGTGGAAGTACTGCGAGTTGCGCAGCGCCTTGTCGCGGAAGAGCAGGGCGGAGGAGCCCTTGAAGGCGTAGCCGTACTTGTGGGTGTCGGCGCTGATGCTGGTCACTCCGGGGACCCGGAAATCGAAGACCGGGATGCCGGCGACGCCCAACTCCTCCCCGAAGGGCAGGATGAAACCTCCCAGGCAACCGTCCACGTGCATGCCGACGCCGCGCTCGGCAGCCAGTGCGGCCAGTTCCTCGATCGGGTCGATGGTGCCGTAGCCGTAGTTGCAGGCCGATCCCATGATCGCGATGGTGTTGTCGTCGATGAGCGCGGCCATCGCGTCCACATCCGCCTTGGTGGTGACCGGATCGATGGGGGCGTTGCGCACCTCGATGCCGAACAGGTGGCAGCCCTTGTCGAAGGCCGGGTGCCCGCTCTCAGGTTTGACGAAGTTGGGTCGTTCCTTGCCGGCCGCCTCGCGGTAGGCAAGCAGGGCGTGGATGATGCTTCCGGTGCCTCCGGAGGTGACCATGCCCACGGGCTCGTGTCCGCGCTCGCGGGCCGCATCGGCGTGCATGAGATCCAGGCTCATCGCGATGATCTCGCCCTCGAACTTGGTCGAACTCGGGCACATGTCGCGCTGGAGCGCGTTCTGGTGGGCGAACATCCCGAACGACTTGGTGAGGAAGTCGTAGTGATCGTGGTCGCCGCAATACATCGTTCCCGAGCAGCGCCCGGTCTCCCAGGTGGCGTCCTCGACTGTGGCCATGTGCCGAAGTTCGGCGAGGACCTCCTCGCGGGGTCGGCCCTTGGTGGGCAGCCCGCGGTTGACGACGAACTGGTCGGCGTACGGATAGTCGGCCATAGCGAAACCCCCAACTGCTGCGTCGGACGGTCGACCGACGCTCCCCCCGGAGGTTAGTTCTGAATCGCGCTCAGTTTCGGGGTTTGTGGCCGGATTCACGCCCGCTCGGACGCGTTCGGTCTCCAGCATCTCAGGTGCGGGTTCGACAGGGGAAGGAACGGGGTGGGCGAGGAAAAATGCTTCAGCCCCGGAGTGAACTCCGAGGCTGACGACGCGACCCCGACGGGACTCGAACCCGCGGCCTCCGCCGTGACAGGGCGGCGCGCTAACCAACTGCGCTACGGGGCCAGGTTGTGCTGATCAAGCGGCCTGAATGCTAGCCGATGAGGTGGGATTACTCCCAATCGCACCCCCAACGGGATTCGAACCCGTGCTACCGCCGTGAAAGGGCGGCGTCCTAGGCCACTAGACGATGGGGGCCGGTGCTGCGAGCGCCAAGCATAGGGCCGCATCCGAGCGGGTCCCAAATCGTTAGCCTGGAGCGATGTGGGTCGATCCAGAGCGCTTCGAGGAGTTGGTGTCCCAGGCTCTCGATGAGGTCCCTGCGGAGTTGGCCGCCTTGATGGACAACGTGGTGGTGCTCATCGAAGGTCGCGACATCGAGGACTCGGGCCTGCTCGGGGTCTATGTGGGCACGCCGCTGACAAAGCGCGACTCGACCTACAGTTTCGTGGCGCCTGACCGGATCATGATCTACCGCGAGGCACTCCTCGACATGTGCACGTCCGAGGAGGAGTTGCGCCGCGAGGTCACGGTGACCGTAGTGCACGAGATCGCCCACCACTTCGGGATCGACGAGGACCAGTTGCACGATCTCGGGTGGGGCTGAGCCACCCGGCGCCCAACCGGTTTCGCGCCACCGGATCGGACCGGGTATGGTTTCCCCCGCTTGGGCAGGTAGCTCAGTCGGTACGAGCGTCCGCCTGAAAAGTGGAAGGTCGGCGGTTCGACCCCGCCCCTGCCCACCAAGCAGAAGCCGCAGGCCCGAGGGTCTGCGGCTTCGCCATTTCAAGCACCTTCAGGACGTCAACTAGCCAGGACGAACCCCAGCCAGCAGCACAGCACCGACCCGCCAATTGTTCCCACCGTGTAGAGCAGCCCCTTGGTTCGGCCCAGGGCGTGGGTCTGCACGGCGTACGCCGAGAAGGTGGTCAGGCCGCCGCAGAAACCCGCGCCCCACAGTGCCATGGTCGATCCGCTGAGGGCGGCCGCACTCAACGCACCGAGCAGCAAGGAGCCAGCGAGGTTCACCAGCAACGTTCCGATGTTGGGTCCACGCCAGTGGGCCATCAGAAACCGCAGCGAGGCTCCCACGGCGGCGCCCGCTCCCACGAGGACGAAGCTCATTCGTCGCCCTCCTCGGCTTCGAATTCGGCTCGGGCGGCCGCGCCGACCCGCGCATCGACGTACGCCGTCGCACACCACACCGCGAGTAGTCCGAGTCCGATCGTCGCGGCCACATAGGTGGCCGCCAGCCCCACGCGACCGGCCGCGAGGAGGGCCCGGGTCTGCTCGGAGAAGGTGGACATGGTGGTGAAACCACCGAGCACCCCGGTGCCAGCGAAAGCCGGGCCCCAGGGCTGACGACGCAACCACGACCACAGCGGCACCATCGCCAGGAGGGCGGCGCCGAAAACGTTGATCCCCAACGTCGCCCAGGGAAAGCCGACACCGGCCGGCGCCGCCACGTCGATCCCGTGCCTGGCGAGCGCGCCGAGGGCTCCGCCCGCGGCGACCCAGGGGAGGAGACGGATCACGGGAAGAGGGTGCCACACCGGGAGTGTGAGTCGGCTCGCATTGGACCCCAATCGGGAAGGTTGCTGAGCGGGATGGGGTTCTGCCATCGTCAACGGGCGCCGGAGGCGCCTCCGAAGCAGCTTTGTGAAACATTTCACGAGAAGGAGTAGGTCGTGTCGACAACCCAGCGTCACCAGGTGGTGGTGATCGGCTCCGGGTTCGGGGGCCTGTTCGGTACTCAGGCCCTGCGCCGCGCCGACGTGGACGTCACCATGATCGCCAAGACCGCCCACCACCTCTTCCAACCGCTGCTCTACCAGGTCGCCACCGGGATCCTCAGCGAGGGCGAGATCGCCCCGCCGACCCGCGAGGTGCTGGCCCGGCAACGCAATGCGCGGGTGCTGTTGGGCGAAGTGACGCACATCGACCTGGCCGCGCGCACCGTGACCCACGAAGTGTTGGGCCGCGAGACCGTCACGCCCTACGACTCCCTGATCGTGGCCGCAGGCGCCGGGCAGTCCTACTTCGGCAACGACCATTTCGCCGACTTCGCACCGGGGATGAAGTCGATCGACGACGCCCTCGAACTGCGGGGCCGCATCTTCGGCGCCTTCGAACTGGCCGAGCTGGCCGCGCTTCGGGGCGAGAACGTGGAGCCGCTGCTCACCTTCGTCGTCGTCGGCGCCGGCCCGACCGGGGTGGAGATGGCCGGGCAGATCGCGGAGTTGTCGCGCACCACACTGCGGCGAGACTTCAGGGCGATCAACACCCGTCAGGCTCGGGTGATCCTGGTCGACGCCGCCGACCAGGTGCTCCCGCCGTTCGGTGAGCGTCTGGGCGCCAAGACCAAGAAAGCACTGGAGGACCTCGGCATCGAGGTGCAACTGGGCGCGATGGTCGTCGACGTCGACGAGACCGGGATCGTCGTCCAGGACAAGACCAACGACGGCGAACCGGGTGCGCGGCGCCGAATCGAAGCGGTCACAAAGATCTGGGCGGCCGGAGTCGCCGCCTCACCGCTGGGGCGCCAGTTGTCCGAGCAGTCCGGCGCTGCCCTTGACCGTGCGGGCCGGATCGCCGTTAATCCCGACCTCACCCTCCCCGGGCATCCCGAGGTGTTCGTGGTCGGCGACATGATTGCGCTGGACAACCTGCCTGGAGTCGCTCAGGTGGCCATCCAGGGCGCTCGGTACGCCGCCAAGACGATCCGCCACCGCCTGGCCGGCAAACCGCCGCTGCCGAAGTTCAGCTACTTCGACAAGGGATCGATGGCGACCATCTCCCGCTTCTCCGCGGTGGCCAGCGTCGGCCGGATCAAGCTCACCGGCTTCGTCGCGTGGCTGATGTGGCTCGGGGTGCACCTGATCTACATCACCGGGTTCAAGAACCAGGTCACCACGATGTTGCGCTGGATGATCACCTTCGTCAGCAACGATCGCTCCGAGCGGACCGCCACCGAGCAGCAGGTCTTCGGACGTTCGGCACTGGCCCGACTCGACGGCGGCCCCGCCACCCTCCTCGAGCAGCCGAGTGCTACTCGAAGCGACTCGGCTTAGGTTGACCCTGCGCGATCATCTCGCGCACCCACCGCGGAATGATGAAGATGCCCTCGCACGTCGCGGTCACCTCGCCGTCGGCCTGACGCATCTCGCCTTTGACGAACGTCTTGACACCTTCGACATGGTCGACCCACGCGCTGGCCGAGCAGTCGCCGAGCGGCGTGCGCTGCTCGTAGCGGATGGTCAACGTCCCGGTCATGCCTGGCACCCCGCCGGCCGCTGCGGCTTCACCGCAGAGTTGATCCAGGATCAGGGCTACGACGCCGCCGTGAACGCTCTGCGGCGGGCCTTCGTAGAGCGGACCGAGGTGGAAACTGGCGTCGGCGCGCTGACGCTCCTTGTCCTGCACGATCTTGACCGGCACCGCGATCGGGTTGCGCATCCCCACGACGGCGTTGCCGTGTCCGCGGACCCGCCCCGAAGGGGTCACCGTGACCCCGAAGGCAGCAGTGCGTTGGCTGGCCTCGAGCCGCCGGGCAAGGGCGTCGATCTCGGCACGGATAGGGGCGATCTCGTTCTCGGTCAACGTGGTCAGCAGCGAGGCGTTGGCCAGTCGGCGTACCGACTGGGCCAGGGGCTCGTACGTCGCCACTTCGACGGCGTACTCCTCGTCGGTCATCTCCACCACGGTCGGGATGAACGGTGTGTCCATGGGGGTCACCCTAGGGTTGCCTGTCGCGGGCACTCCGAGGCGGGGTAGTGGTTGTGTTCCGCAACCGAAGGCACACAACGAGATCGGTAGGCCCCGTGGGACTCGAACCCACAACCCGCGGATTAAAAGTCCGCTGCTCTGCCAATTGAGCTAGGGGCCCGCGGAGCTAGCCCGCGCGGGGCACAGTATGCCCGAGAACGCGCGGCCGTTGCTCCTCGGTACCGCTTGGGTGACGAGGCGCTAGCCGCGGTAGCGGCGCACGATCGCGGTGAACTCCTCGGGGTGTACCGAGCCGTCGTCGATCACCAACGTGCTGCCATCGGGGCGCGTGATGGTGGCCTGCCAGTTGGGTTTGGCGGGGTCGTCGACCTCGACGGGGAGGTCGGGGTCCCTCAGGTCGAAACGCTCGGTCTCCGAGCCCTTCGACACTGTGAGATAGGACGAGTCGATCGCGACCACCTGCGGTACCCAGTTGAGCAGCGCAATCCAGGCAGCCAGCGCCAGGGTGCAGGTGCTCGCGGCGATGCCGATCCGGGCCTGACCACCCTCGGAGACTGCCCACACAATGGTCGCCACGGCTGCGGCAGCAAGGGCGAAGAAAACGATCGTGAGCAACGTGCGACCGCGGCTCCTGGTCGAGTACTTCACGTAGTCGGGGAGGTCGGCTGCAGGAGTGCTCTTCGCCGCAGGGGGGCTCTCATGAGCCGCCAGCGTCGGGTCCGGGGCGCTCACCGCCGGTGCGTCGACCGCTGTGGCAGCCATGACCTGGGTCTGCGCCGGGGCGGCTTCCGTCTCGCCGGCCGACGATGCGGAGCCCACCGTTGCTTCGCGGAGGACCTCGCCGGTCTCGGCGTTCCAGATCTGCCCGTCGTCGGCGTACCAGATGTAGCCGCCGTCGAAGGACTGCCAGCGCAACCCCACATCGTCATGCCACTCCTGCGGCTCGATGCCGGGGACAGGCTGGGGAGTCTCCGGTACGTCGCCCAGGTCGGCCGTGGCCGCAGTGGAGGGAACCTCGACGGTCTCTTCGGTGGGCTGGTCGATCAGTTCGACAGCGTCGTCGGCCGATCCCCGCGCCAGCGCAGCTGCGCCCAATCCACCAGCAGCGGCGGCACCCAGACCCAAACCGGCCGCGGAGAGGTCGATCGCCTCTGTGGGTGCCTCGTCGCTCAGGTCGGGGGAGTCGATCAAGGACTCGTCTGCGGTTCTGCTCTCATCGGCCCACCAGGAGGTGGCGCCCACTTCGGTGTCTTGGGCTGCGGCCTCTGCTGGGGCGTCCAGGTCTGTGCTGCTCGTGTCCGGAGTGGACTCGGGTTCGATCGCTAGTTGGTCGACGTCGGGGCCCATCACGGGTCGGGCATCGTCGAGCAGGTCGAACGGCGTGGCCGCTACCGGAGTCGATAGCGGGGCCGGTTCGGAGGCCAGCGACGGCTGGAGGTCGAAATCGAATGTGCCGGTGGCCGCTGCAGCCACGGGTGCCGCCGGGTCGAGGCGTACGTCGGCGAACGGGGAATCCTCACGCA
>CALMLL010000053.1 GCA_937868075.1 uncultured Marmoricola sp.
CTCTGACATGCTCCTGCCATGGCTGCCACGATGCGCGCGCTGGCCAAGACCGCACCCGGTCCCGGCTTGACCCTGATCGACGCCCCGATCCCCCAACCTGGCCCGGGCGAAGTCCGGATCAAGGTGCTGCGAGCCGGACTCTGCGGCACCGACCTCCACCTCTACACCTGGGATGAGTGGGCCGCCTCGGTGGTCCGAACCCCCCTCATCCTCGGGCACGAGTTCTGTGGGCGCATCGACGCACTCGGGGCCGGAGTCGCCGGCCTGTCAGAAGGCGCCCTGGTCTCCGGAGAGGGACACATCGTGTGCGGCCAGTGCCGCAACTGCCGGGCTGGACGCCGGCATCTGTGCATCAACACCGTCGGCATCGGGGTCAATCGCGACGGCGCCTTCGCCGAGTACGTCGTGTTGCCGGCCACGAACGTGTGGCAGCAGCCCGCCGACCTCGACCCGGCCATCGGAGCGCTGTTCGACCCGTTCGGCAACGCCACGCACACCGCCTTGTCCTTCCCGATGGCCGGGGAGGACGTCCTGATCACCGGTGCCGGACCGATCGGCGTGATGGCCACCGCGATCGCACGACACGTAGGCGCCCGCTTCATCGTCGTGACCGACCTCAACCCGACCCGTCTGGACTTGGCGCGCGCGGCCGGGGCGGACCTTGCCATCCACCCCGAGGAATTGCGCTCTGCCATGACCTCGCTGGGCATGAAGGAGGGCTTCGACGTGGGGTTGGAGATGTCCGGGGCTCCGCCCGCGGTCGAGGCCATGCTGGCCACGATGAACCACGGCGGGCGCGTCGCCATGCTGGGGTTGCCCTCGGCGGCGTACGCCATCGACTGGGGGCGTCTGATCACCCACATGATCACCATCAAGGGGATCTACGGACGCGAGATGTACGACACCTGGTACGCCATGAGTTCGATGCTGCAAAGCTCCCCACGACTGACAGAGGCGCTCGGTTCGGTGATCACCCACCGACTGCCGGCCAGCGCATTCGAGGAGGCCTTCGCCGCGATCGGCTCCGGTGATTGCGGCAAGGTGATCTTGGACTGGGAGGACGTCTGATGTTCCATTTCCGCGACACACTGGCTGCGGAGTTGGCCGAGATCGAGGCTGCCGGGCTGACCAAGCGCGAGCGCGCGCTGACCACCGCGCAGGCCGCGCACGTGGCCACCGCCGCCGGGGATTCACTGAACTTCTGCGCCAACAACTACCTCGGTCTGGCCGACGAACCCTCGGTCGTGGCCGCCGCCCACGAAGGGCTCGACCAGTGGGGATTCGGCATGGCCTCGGTGCGGTTCATCTGCGGCACCCAGGTCCTCCACCAGCAGTTGGAGGCGGCCCTCTCGGCCTTCCTCGGCACCGAGGACACGATCTTGTTCTCCTCCTGCTTCGACGCCAACGGCGGCGTCTTCGAGGTGCTCTTCGGTGAGGGCGACGCGATCATCTCCGATGAGTTGAACCACGCCTCCCTCATCGACGGGATTCGGTTGTCGAAGGCCGCGCGCTACCGCTACCGCAACGCCGACCTGGCCGATCTCGAGGCGCGCTTGGTCGAGGCCTCCGGGGCCCGACGCGTCGTAATCGTCACCGACGGGGTCTTCTCGATGGACGGCTACCTCGCCCCCCTGCCCGGCATCTGCGACCTCGCCGAGCAGTACGCCGCCATGGTGCTCGTCGACGACTCCCACGCGGTCGGCTTCATGGGGCCCACTGGCGCCGGCACTCCGGCCCACTTCGGCGTCTCCGACCGGGTCGACCTGCTTACCGGCACGCTGGGCAAGGCTCTCGGAGGAGCCTCGGGCGGCTACGTGTCGGGGCCGCGCGAGGTGATCGCACTCCTGCGGCAGCGCGCTCGCCCCTATCTGTTCTCCAACGCGGTCGCCCCGTCGGTGGTCGCCGGCTCGCTGCGCGCCCTCGAACTGGCCGCCACCGCCACCGCTGCCCGTGAGCACCTCTTCGACAACGCCGCGCTGTTCCGATCGTTGATGAATGATGCGGGTTTCGAACTGCTCCCCGGCGAGCATCCGATCATCCCGGTGATGTTCCCAGGCGACGACGGTGCCCGGCTCGCCGGGGCGGTGGCCGAGCACATGTTGGCCAATGGCGTCTATGTGATCGCCTTCAGTTTCCCCGTCGTACCCCGCGGGAAGGCGCGCATCCGCGTGCAACTCTCCGCGGCCCACACCTCCGAGGACGTGCGGCGCTGCGTGGACGCCTTCGTCGCCGCCCGGGCCGCCTGCACCTGAGGTCCGGCGGGCCTAGTCGCCGGTGCGGCCGTCGATCACTTCGCGTAGCAGGTCGGCGTGCCCGCAGTGGCGGGCGTACTCCTCGATGAGGTGAACCAACACCTCACGCAACGGGATCTCACGGCCGAAGGCGCTGCCGAGGCTGTCAAGGGAGGGCTGGCCGGCCAAGTAGGCCTCGGCGAAGGCGACCTCGCGCTGCCAGGCCGCCCAGCCGTCGTCGAGGCAGTCCCGCGTGGGAAGCACCCCGCCGAATCCGGCGTCGTCGGGGTAGATCCGCTCGACCTCGGCGCGACCCATCACCCGGCGGAACCAGAAATGCTCCACCCGAGCCATATGACGCACCATGCCGAGCAGGCTCAACGACGACGGCGGCACCGCACGCGTCGCCAGTTGCTCTGGCGTCAGACCGGCGCACTTGACCACCAAGCTCAGCCGGTAATGGTGGAGGTAGTCCAGCAACGTGCCCCACTCCCCCGGGGTGGCCAGATCGTGCGAACGTGGGTCGAACCCGGGGTCTTCAGGAAAGTCGGGAAGGACTCGCACGGTCATGGCATCTCCTACCGTTTGGCCGCCGCACGCTTGCGGACGGGCGCTTTCTTGGCAGTGCTCTTCTTGGCGGTGCTTTTCTTGGCGGTGGCCTTCTTCGTCGTACGCCGAGACGCGGTCTTCTTGGCCGGACCTTTGGCCCGTCGCTCGGCGAGGAGTTCGGCAGCCCGAGCCAACGTGATCTCGGCGACCGTGTCGTCCTTGCGCAAGGTGGCGTTGAACTCGCCGTCAGTGACGTATTCACCGAATCGGCCCGCCTTGACCACCACCGGCTTGCCTGAGACCGGGTCGTCTCCCAGTTCGCGCAGCGGGGCCGCGGCAGCGGCTCGACCTCGGGTCTTGGGCTGGGCGTAGATGGCCAGGGCTTCGTCGAGGGTCACGGTGAAGATCTGCTCCTCGGTGACCAGCGAGCGCGAGTCGACGCCCTTCTTGAGGTAGGGGCCATAGCGACCGTTCTGGGCGGTGATCTGGACGCCCTCCGCGTCGAGGCCGACCACGCGGGGCAGCGACAGCAACCGCAGGGCCTGCTCCAGGGTGAGGGTCTCCAGCGACATGTCCTTGAAGAGGGACCCAGTGCGGGCTTTGGCGCCCTTGGGGGCGTCTTCGGGGAGGACCTCGGTCACGTAGGGGCCGTAGCGGCCGTTCTTGCCGACGACCTTGAGGCCGGTCTCGGGGGCGGTCCCCAAGGCGATCTCCGCGCCCGCGGGGTTGTCGAGTAGTTCCAGCGCCTTGGCCACCGTCAACTCATCGGGCGGCAGGTCGTCGGGCACGTTGGCGCGGCGGCCGGCCGGAGTGCCGTCCTCACCCGGCCCCTCGAGGTAGGGGCCGTACTTGCCCACACGCAGCGCGATCCCGGTCCCGAGGCCGCCGATGGGGAACGTCGCCATGTCCTTGGCGTCGATCTCGCCCAACTCGGTGACCAACCGATGCAGCCCCGGGTCGTCTTCGAACCCGAAGTAGAACTTGCCCAACTCGGTCACCCGGTCGGCTCGCCCTCCGGCGATCTCGTCGAGACGGTCCTCCATCCCGGCGGTGAACTCGTAGGAGACCAGCCGGGAGAAGTGCTCCTCCAGCAGGCGGACCACGGAGAAGGCCAGCCAGGCCGGAACCAGGGCCGTGCCCTTCTTGTAGACGTAGCCGCGGTTGAGGATCGTCCCGATGATCGAGGCGTACGTCGAGGGCCGACCGATCTCGCGCTCCTCCAACTCCTTGATCAACGAAGCCTCGGTGTAGCGGGCCGGAGCCTTGGTCTCGTGCCCCTCGGCGGACAGGGCCGCTGCGGAAACCGGGTCACCGGCGCTCACGTTGGGCAGCCTGGTCTCTTCGTCGTCGGTGCGCTTGGAGAGGTCGTCCTTGCTCTCCACGTAGGCCTTCAAGAACCCGTGGAAGGTGATCACGCGTCCGCTGGCGCCGAAGACCACATCCTCACCGCTCGCGGCCTGCCCGCCGATGCGCACCGCCACGCTCTGGCCGACGGCATCCTTCATCTGCGAGGCGATGGTCCGCATCCAGATCAACTCGTAGAGGCGGAACTCCTCACCGCTGAGGCCGGTCTGCGCCGGGGTCCGGAAAGTGTCGCCGGCCGGCCGGATCGCCTCGTGCGCCTCCTGGGCGTTCTTGACGCTGCTGGTGTAGGTCCGCGGGGCGGACGGAAGGTACTCCGGGCCGTACAACTCCTGCACCTGCCGCCGGGCGGCGCTGATCGCCGTACCCGACAGGGTCGTGGAGTCGGTGCGCATATAGGTGATGTAGCCGTTCTCGTAGAGCCGCTGCGCCACGCTCATCGTGCGAGCCGCGCCAAAACCGAGTTTGCGCGATGCCTCCTGCTGCAGGGTCGTGGTCCGGAAGGGTGCGTAGGGCGAACGCCGGTAGGGCTTGGCCTCGACGCTGCGGACCTCGAAGTCGGTGTCCCGCAGGCCAGCCACCAGCGCTTCGGCCGCCCTGCGGTCGAGGTGGACGACCTCGCGGCTCTTGTGCTTGAGCAATCCGTCCGGCCCGAAGTCCTTGCCCGAGGCCACGCGGCCCCCGTCGACGGAGTGCAGTTTGGCTGGGAACATCCGCTGCTCGTGCGCGGCCCCGGCGTCGAAGGTGGCCTCGATGTCCCAATAGGCCGCTGCTCGGAAGGCCATCCGCTCGCGTTCGCGGTCGACCACCAGGCGGGTGGCAACCGACTGGACCCGTCCGGCCGACAGGCCGCTCATCACCTTGCGCCACAGCACCGGGCTGACCTCGTAGCCGTAGAGGCGGTCGAGGATGCGCCGAGCCTCCTGGGCTTCGACCAGATCCATGTCGAGTTCACGGGGCTCGGCGGCGGCGGCCAGGATCGCGGACTTGGTGATCTCGTGGAACACCATCCGCTTGACCGGAACCTTGGGCTTGAGTTCGTCGAGGAGGTGCCAGGCGATGGCCTCGCCCTCGCGGTCCTCATCGGTGGCGAGGTAGAGCTCTTTGGCGTCCTTGACCAGCTTCTTCAGCTTGGCGATGTGGGCTTTCTTGTCACGCGGCACGACGTAATAGGGCTGGAAGTCGTTGTCGACGTCGACGGCCATCCGGCCCCACGGCTTGTCCTTGATCTTGGCCGGGGTGTCTGCTGCGCCCTGTGGAAGGTCGCGGATGTGCCCGATCGAGGACTCCACGACATAGTCGCGGCCTAAGAATCCGGCCAAGCTGCGCGCTTTGGCTGGAGACTCGACGATGACCAACTTGTGTGCCACGTGGGCAGAGCTCCTTCGACAGATACAGGTCCGCTTTCGGTGACACAACGTAGCGCGTCGTTCGGCAACGACCACTTTCGCTCCACATCAGCACTCGACGAGGTCCTGTCCACAGGCCGCTAAGAACAGCCGACAACGTGTCGCGATCACCGGGAAGAATCGAGCCCACCCCCGGGGGTGGGTGGTGCCCGGCATCGAGTCACTCGGGAAGCAGGAAGCCCTGCTCGACCAGGGACCGCAACTGGGCCAGGAGCCCGACGCGGTCCACGTCCCCCACGAGCCGTCCGACGGCGTCAGCGATCTCACCGACGCGCAGTTCGCCGTCGCAGGCTCCGGTGACTGCCGCAGTGACGGTGTCAACGGTTTCGGCACGGCACAGGCCAGCCTGCTGTCGCAAGACGAGCGTTTCGGGATCTTCGGCCCCGGGTGCGCCGTAGGCCTCCTGACGTACGTCGGATCGCAGCACCAAACGACTGGCTTGCAGACCCTCATCGTCGGTGCGCGCACTCCATTCCCGGGCCGCTCCCCAGCCAGCCAGTGCCGGCGCGACCGGTTGCTCGACCGCATGGGGCCAGTCCAGGCACTCGACCCGACCGGGCCGATCGGGGCAGGAGCGCAGATTGAGCCACCCGAAGCCGATCCCCTCGATGCCTTGTTCGTCGAACCACGACAGCCAGGTGTCGTATCTGTGCAGGTAGTCCGGGCTGGACTCGGCTCCCGCGTCGCGTAACCACAGCTCCACATAGGCCGCCGGGTCGATCACCTCTCGCTGCACGATCAGGGCATCACAGCCGGCGACCCACCCGCCAACTCGCTCCTCCCACGAATGACCCGACACGTGCGCCCAGTTCGCCAAGACCTGGCACCATCCACCCGGCCTCAGGTGGCGGGGCGCGCGGCGCACGACGTGCTGGACCACCTCGTCGCCGGGAAGCCCCGAGTCGCGGTACACCAGCCGTTCCCCGGTTGCCGGGGAGATCACGAAGGGTGGGTTGGTCACGATGAGGTCGAAGCTCTCGTGCGCAACCGGTTCGAAAAAGGATCCGGTGCGCACCTCCACGCCGGCGACCTCGTTGAGAGCCACGTTGAGCCGGGTCAGCCACAGGGCGCGCGGATTAACGTCGGTGGCCACCGTGCGGGCGGCGTGTTCACCGAGGTGGAGCGCCTGTACTCCGCACCCGGTGCCCAGATCCAAGGCGTCGGCGACCCGATCGCGGATCGTCATCTGGGCCAGCGAGGTGGACGCGCTGCTGATCCCCAGCACGTGATCGGTCGAGACCCGGTTGATCGCCCCGTCGAGTCCTGGGGTCAGGTCGCTGGCCACCCACAGGTCCCGCGTGTCGGTCGCATAGGGCCGGACGTCGACCGCAGCCGCCACTTCCCCGACCGAGCGTCGCAACAGACCCTCGACGCAGAGTCGGTCGATCAGGTCGGGCAAGGCTCGTTCGGCAGCGGCCACCGGGACCGGGACCTGCAGCAGCCATAGCCGGATCATGGTGTCCAGCCGATCCCCGCCGGAGGTGGCTCGACGCCCCGGGGTGGTCTCGTTGCGAGAGAGGGCCGCGTGGGCCATCGGGCCCAGACGAGCCGCCACGTCGGCGTACCGATAGTCCGCGGCCGCGAAGGCATCACGCAGATGTGGGGCGAAAGCCACTGAGGTCACCCCTGAACGCTAGCGGCCCAGAACGACGCGTGCCCCAGACCCGTCAAGGACCTGGGGCACGCGAGGTGGAACTGTTAGGCGCTCTTCAACGACGAGGATCCGCCGTTGTCGCCGTCGTCGCTGATCGCGACCTCGCGGCGCTTGGAGATGTACACCGCGACCGCGATGATCAGCACCGCACCGAGAGCGATCGCCAGCCGCATCGGGTCGTTCTGGTCCTTGCCCATGGTCATCGAGACCACGGCGCCGGCGATCAGCAGCGAGACCAGGTTCATCACCTTGATCAGCGGGTTGATGGCCGGACCGGCGGTGTCCTTGAACGGGTCACCCACGGTGTCGCCGATGACCGTGGCCGCGTGGGCGTCAGAGCCCTTGCCGCCGTGGTGACCGTCTTCGACCAGCTTCTTGGCGTTGTCCCAAGCGCCACCGGCGTTGGCCAAGAAGACCGCCATCAGGGTGCCGGTGCCGATCGCGCCGGCCAGGAACCCGGCCAGCGGACCCACACCGAGGCCGAAGCCCACGGCGACGGGCGCCAGCACGGCCAGCAGACCGGGGGTGATCAACTCGCGCAGGGAGTCCTTGGTCACGATGTCGACGACCTTGCCGTACTCGGGACGACCGGTGCCCTCCATGATCCCCGGGATCTCGCGGAACTGGCGGCGAACCTCGAAGACCACCGCGCCGGCCGCACGGCCGACCGCGTTGATGGCCAGCCCGGAGAACAAGAACACCACGGCCGCACCTAGGAGGATGCCGACCATGATCGCGGGGTTGAACACCGCGAAGATCGGCGACTTCGCGCCCGCGGCACGGACCGCGTCGGTGACCGAGGTCGAGTAGGAGCCGAACAGCGCGGTCGCGGCCAACACGGCCGTCGCGATCGCGATGCCCTTGGTGATGGCCTTGGTCGTGTTACCGACGGCGTCCAGTTCGGTGAGGATCTGCGCGCCCTCGGGGCTCACATCACCCGACATCTCCGCAACGCCCTGAGCGTTGTCGGAGACCGGACCGAAGGTGTCCATCGCGACGATGACGCCAACGGTGGTCAACAGACCACAGCCGGCCAGCGCGACCGCGAACAGCGACACCGTGACGGTGGCGCCGCCGAGGAGGAAAGCGCCGAAGACGGCAGCGCCGATGACCAGCGTGGTGTAGACCGCGGACTCGAAGCCGACCGAGAGGCCCGACAAGATGACGGTGGCCGCGCCGGTCAGCGAGGTCTTGCCGACGTCCTTGACGGGGCGGTACTCGGTGCCGGTGAAGTATCCGGTCAGGGCCAAGATGCCGGCGGCCATGACGATGCCGATGACCACGGCAGCGGAGGCGATCAGACGCGGGTCCCCGGTGGCGGTGCCCATGTCGAGGCCGGTCGCGCTCTTCAGTTCGCCGAAGGTGGCGGGCAAGAAGACATAGGAGACGATGATCGAGGCCACCGCACCGACCGCAGCGGAGATGTAGAAGGCGCGGTTGATGGTGGTCAGGCCGTTCTCGCCCGGACGCGGCTTGGTGATGAACACACCCAGCAGCGCGGTCAGGGCGCCCACGGCGGGGATCAGCAGCGGATAAACCAGACCCTTGTCGCCGAAGGCCTGCGAGCCCAGGATCAGGGCGGCGACCAGCGTCACGGCGTACGACTCGAAGAGGTCGGCGGCCATGCCGGCGCAGTCACCGACGTTGTCACCGACGTTGTCGGCGATCGTCGCGGCGTTGCGCGGGTCGTCCTCGGGGATGTTGTTCTCGACCTTGCCGACCAGGTCCGCGCCCACGTCGGCGGCCTTGGTGAAGATACCGCCGCCAACACGCATGAACATCGCCAGCAGGGCGGCACCGAAGCCGAAGCCCTCCAGCACGTGAGGAGCCTTGTCCTTGAAGACGAGGACCACGCCGGCAGCGCCCAACAGGCCAAGACCCACGGTGAGCATGCCCACCATGGCGCCGGTGCGGAACCCGATCTTCATGGCCGGGTCGCGACCGATCTCGTTGGCCGCGGCGGCCACACGCAGGTTGGCCCGCACGGCCAAAGACATACCGAGGTAGCCGACGAGCGCGGAGAACAGCGCCCCCAGCAAGAAGGCCACCGAACGGCCGATCATCACCGCGGTGTTGTCGGCAGGCAGGGCCAGCAGGCCGAAGAAGGCCACAACGGCAAAGATCGCCAGCGTCTTGAACTGACGCGTGAGGTAGGCGTTGGCCCCCTCTTGCACCGCGCGCGCGATGGTCTGCATGTTCTCCGTGCCCTCGCCGGCCTTGAGAACCTCACCGCGGAAGACGAACGCCATGACCACCGCGGCGAGCGCGATAGCAAGGACGACGACGACCAGCAGCTGGTTCGAGCCGGTGAGAGTCACGATGGCGGGATTGATCCCGGTCATAGCTCTCCTCGTGTGATTTTCGGCTGATTAACCGGGCCGGAGTCTACGTGCCGGTGACTGCCCGGTAGCAACTCGCCCCGGACTCCGCCCGGACCGACCCGCCCGCCCTACGCACACCCTTCTCACGAGCCACTTTGTCCACGGCGACTGGAACACTGGTGTGCGTGACCCGACCTGACCTGCCCGAGGTGTTCGAGCGGTTGGTCGAGGCTGGTGGTCGAAGCGACCGCCTGGCTCATCTCGAGGTGATCCCGGCGCGCCAAGCGCGACCAGGCTCGTGGCCGCACTGGGTCCACCCCGACGTACGCCGAGCGCTGGAGCGTCGCGGGGTCGAGCAGCTGTGGCAACACCAAGATGAGGCCGCCTCCGCAGCCCGGGCCGGTCGGCACGTGGTGATCGCCACGGGGACCTCCTCGGGCAAGTCGCTGGGCTATGTGCTCCCCGCCCTGACCGCGAGCCTGGAGGAGCGCGGACCCAGGCAGGAGCGCCGGGCAGCCACTCTCTACCTATCTCCGACGAAAGCGCTCGCCCATGACCAGGCCGAGAACCTGCGCGCTCTGGGCACCGGAGTGCGGATCAGCACTCACGACGGCGACTCGACACCTGAGGAGCGCGAATGGACCCGGGACCACGCCGAATACATCCTCACCAACCCCGACATGCTCCACCGGTCCCTGCTGCCGACCCATGAGCGCTGGTCGGGGTTCTTCGGGAGCCTGCGCTACGTCGTGATCGATGAGTGTCATCACTATCGCGGTGTTTTCGGGGCCCATGTGGCGGCCATCATCCGGCGTCTCCGCCGGGTGTGCGCACTGCACGGTTCGGCCCCCACCTTCATCCTCGCCTCGGCCACCGTGGCCGAGCCCGCATTGTCGGCCCACCGACTCACCGGAGTGGACGTGTCCGCTGTGACCAACGACGCCTCCCCCCGCGGTCGACTGGCGGTGGCGTTGTGGGAGCCGCCTTTGACCGAACTCACCGGCGAGCACGGGGCACCGGTGCGTCGATCCAGTGCCTCGGAAGTGGCCGACCTTTTGACCGATCTGGTCATCGACGGGGTGCGCACCCTGGCGTTCGTGCGATCGCGCCAGGGTGCGGAACGGATCGCGCTGGCCACCCGACGGCTCCTCGGCGAGGTCGATCCGTCGCTGGCGGAGCGGGTCGCGGCCTATCGAGGCGGCTACCTCCCCGAAGACCGTCGCGCGCTGGAGTCCTCGTTGCGCTCCGGTGCTCTCCTCGGATTGGCCGCAACCAATGCTTTGGAGTTGGGAATCGACATCGCCGGGCTCGACGCGGTCATTGTCGCGGGGTTCCCCGGGACCCGAGCAGCGTTGTGGCAGCAGTTCGGCCGAGCCGGGCGTGGCACCGCGGAGGCCCTGGGCATCTTCGTCGCGCGTGACGATCCGCTCGACACGTACCTCGTTCATCACCCTGAGGCGTTGATCGGCGCCCCTGTCGAGGCGGCCGTCTTCGACCCCGACAACCCCTACGTGGTCAGCCCCCATCTGTGTGCCGCGGCCGCCGAGGCTCCCCTCACCGAAAGCGACTTCACACTCTTCGGTCCGCAGACCAGGCAACTCGTCGAGGAGTTGGAGCACGGCGGCTGGCTCAGGCGTCGACCCCGCGGGTGGTTCTGGACCGATCGCAGCCGGGCCAGCGACCTCGCCGACATCCGATCCACCGGGGGCGCTCCGGTCAGGCTGATCGAGGCCCACACCGGACGGGTTCTGGGCAGCGTCGATGCCTCAGCGGCCCACACGACCGTCCACCAAGGCGCGCTCTACCTCCACCAAGGAGACACGTTCTACGTCGACGAGTTCGACGCCGAAGAGTCGGTTGCCTTCCTAACTCCGACCGACTCCGACAACAGCACCAGTGCGCGCGAACTCGTCGATATCTCTATCGTCGGCGAGCAGTCCCACGCCATGTGGGGACCGGCCAGGCTGTCTCTGGGTCAGGTCGAGGTGACTCACCAGGTGGTCTCCTACCTCACCAAGTCCCGAACCGGCGAAGTCATCGCCGAGCAACGCTTGGACCTGCCTCCACGGCACCTTCGCACCAAAGCGGTCTGGTGGACCCTGCCCGAGGAGGTGATCCACGGGTTCGCCTTCGATCTGCCCGGGTCGGCACATGCCGCCGAACATGCCTCGATCGGTCTGCTGCCGTTGTTCGCCACCTGTGATCGGTGGGACATCGGCGGGGTGTCGACAGCGCTGCATCCCGACACCGGTCAACTCACCGTCTTCGTCTATGACGGGCATCCCGGAGGAGCCGGTTTCGCAGAGCGGGGCTACTCCGCGGCCGCGTCGTGGCTCCAAGCGACCAGAGCGTTGATCGCGGACTGCGAGTGCACCGAAGGCTGTCCGTCCTGCATTCAGTCCCCCAAGTGCGGCAACGGGAACTCCCCGCTGGACAAATCGGGAGCAATCGCCTTGCTTGATCTTCTGCTCCTACATGCCGTCTGAGCAGCGAACAGGGCCTAAGCTGAGTTCCACTTGTCTGGCCGAAGCCAGCTCAGCGAAGGGGAAACCATGGTCATCGCCGGTCTCTTGCTCATCATCCTGGCTGGCATCGTGATTGCCGCTGGCGTGCTCGGCGGCTCGGGCGCAGCCGCCTTGGAGTTCTCCGGCTTGTCGATGTCGGCCACCTCCTCGACGATCTTCTTGATGGGTGCCGGTTCGGCGTTCTTGCTGTTCCTCGGCATCGTGATGATGCGCAGCGGGATGCGCCGGGCTGGTGAACGCCGCCGCGAGCAGCGCCGGCTCACCGAGCTCGGTCGCCAACTCGACCAGGCCAAGAGCGAAAGCCAAGACGTCAGTACGCCGCCGGCCTGACCAAGGGCCACCGCTGGCTCAGCGACCGCCGTCCGCAGAGACCGGCCCCGCTCGAGCCTGCGCCAGAGCCCGCCACGGGCCCAAGGGCGGCGCTGCGACTAGCACCTCGGTGCGCACTTCCACCACCTCACCGATCTGGCGACAAGACCGCACGGCGGCGCGGTTGCGTCGCGCGATCTCGACAGCCGCGGCGCACGAGGGTCGTCCCAGCTGGGCCGCTTGGGCCCCGGCCAGGGCAGCCAGATCGGCGGCCGACTGGGCGCGCCGGTGAGCCACGAACAAGGTCGCGATACCGATCCCCGCGACAGCGACCATGGTGAGCACCATGAGCCAGACCAGCACCAGAACGCTGCCGGCACCGCCATCGTCTCGCGAGCGACCGCGCGAGGCGTTCACGGCACCGGCTCCATGGCCGCCACCGACTCCGCCCGCACCGTCACCGAGCCCAGCCCGGCCAGCAGCCGCCCCGGCCCTCGCAGAGCCACCGTGACCACGACACTCACCGTGTCGCCGGATCGGCTCACCGACACCGTGCTGCCCGGACCGGCCACTCGCTGCCCAGCGGCCGAACTGACGGACACGGACTCGCCTCGCGCCACGGCTCGGGCCACCTCCCGCGCGGCATCCTGGGCGCGGATCTGAGCCACGCCCAGGAGCACCAACCAGGCCAGCGCAACCGCCAACACGGCCAACACCGGCAATGCGACGGCCGTCTCGGCCGTGACCGCACCGGCATCGCTGCGACGGCGCCTCGCCAACAACGTGTCCATGACTACGTCTCCCCTCGACGTGGTTCTTCCTCACCGCTGCTGGAGCGCCTCTGTGACGCCCCAGCGTGCGGGCTGTTCAGAACGGGATGAGGGCCTTGATCGCGCTGAAGATGAGCTTCAGCAACTCCTGCCCCCACTCGCTGGTCAGGAACTTGTAGAGCAGACAGCCGAACCCCGTTGCTGCGCCCGTGCAGACGGCGTACTCGGCTGTGGTGGTCCCCCAGTCCTCCCGCGGGAGGCGTACCAGTGTGTTGCGCATCTTGACTCCTTGTGGTCGGGCCCCGGATGGGCCGGTATCTGACCTGTTCAGGCTCACCCGCGGCGCCGAGAGGTTCGAGAGGCGTTGTGGGATCCGTGGACAACCCAGGGTCGACACAAGGTTGTGGACTCACAGCAGTCAGCCGAACCGGAGCGCGGACAGCAGCCCCGCAACAAGAGGGACCACCCCCAGAAGGACGAAGGCCGGGAGGAGGCACAGGCCCAAGGGCGCTGCCGCCTTGGTCGACACGCTCTTGGCGCGAGCCTGCGCCTCAGCCCCCTGGCGAGCCCGGACATCGTCGGCCAGACGTCGACCGGCGTCGGTGATCGAAGCCCCGCTTTCGTGGGCGCGCAGCAGCGCACGGCCCAGCGACCCCAGTTGCGGGTGACCGCCCAGTTGAGCCCACACGGCGCCCGGATCGACGCCCAGCCGCAGTTGTCTGGCCGGAAGCGACAACTCCTCACCCATGGGCCCGCCCAGGGCTGACCCCACCACGGCCAGCGCCTCCCCGGGAGCCGCGCCGACCTCGAAGGCGGCCACGAGAAGGTCGACCGCGGCCGGAAGTTCCCCCTCCACCCTGGTACGCCGACGAACCGCGGCCGGAGTCTCCACGTTGCCCAACACTCGCCACGTCACAAAGACCGCCAACGCAGCCGCGGCCAGGCCCACGAGCCCCCCAAGGAACGTCCACGCGGCGAGCCCGGCCAGCGGCGCCAAGATGACTCGAAGGCGGGTGAGGAAGGCACCGTCGGCACGCTTGGGGGCGACCTCGGCGGGGTCTTCGGCAGCAACGCGCCCTCGGGCGGGGAGCAGTAGGGCGGCGCTCAGCGCCGCAGCGGAAGCAACGACCCAGCTCACAAGCCACCTGCGGCTGTCTCGATGCGGTGGAGCCAGGTCAGCCCCAGCCCGGTGAGCACCAGACCCACCCCGAGGCAGGCCAATCCCGCTGTCGACTCGGTGAGGAAGGCCAGCGGGTCACCACCCACGGAGGTGCCGACCAGCATCGTGCCCACGGGAAGGGCCGCCATGATCAGCGACGTGGCGCGAGTGCTGGCCAATTCGGACTCGACAAGTCGGCGCACCTGCTGCCGCTCGGTGAGCACGGTGGCGGTGCGCCCCAACACCTCGCCCAAGCCACTCCCGGACCGACCTGCGACCTTCCAGGCCGCGGCGATGAGGCGGAGGTCAGCCCATCCGGGGACATCGGCAAGGTGCTGCAAGGTTCCTGCCACGTCGCCACCGACATGCACGGCGCTGCCGAGTTCCGCCAGGTCGGGCAAGTCCCGCACGACGCGCACGACGGCCGTCAGAGGTGGCAGTCCGGCTCCGAGTTCGGCAGCGAGGCCCTCACACAGGGCCACCACCTGCCCCTGGCGTTCTCGACGCTGGGTGGCGGCGCGACGCTGTCGCACCAACCACAAGGCGAACGCAGCCGAGGCGGCGCCGAAGCCGACCAACACGACTGCTCGGCCATGCCAGCCCAGGACCGCCACGAGAACCGGGCCCGCGGCACCTGCCCACCACAGGCTGGGTCGCCACTGGCGGGAGCGACGGTGTGCAGAACCGATCACCGGTCGCAGCACCAGCGCGATCGCAACCGCCGCCATGAGTGCGCTGAGTACCGCCAAGACCTCGTTCATCGCCCGAAGAGCCTGACCAGCAACTCCGCGCCATCGTCTGGCAGCGCCTGACCGTCACGGAATCGGACGGCCGGGACCACCTCGGCCCCTCGACTGGTCCGGCGCAGACACCCGACCTCGTCGACCCGGCGGGCACCGCTGCGATCACGTCCGAGGTGGATGACCACGTCGACGGCGGAGACGAGTTGGGAGTGGATGGCCGCCAACGGCAGCCCGGCAGCGAGGGCGAGGGCCTCGATCCGACTGGGAACGTCAGCAGCGGAATTGGCATGGACCGTGCCACAGCCGCCCTCATGACCGGTGTTCATCGCAGCGAGCAGGTCGGCGACCTCTTCACCCCGGACCTCGCCGACGACCAGACGGTCCGGTCGCATGCGCAGTGCCTGCTTGACCAGCACCCGAACTGGCACCGCCCCGGCACCCTCGACGTTTGCCGGGCGGGCTTCGAGGCCGACCACGTGCGGATGATCGGGACGAAGCTCGCTGGCGTCCTCGACGATGACGATGCGTTCGCGGTCGGACACCAACGAGAGCATCGCGTTGAGCAGGGTGGTCTTGCCCGACCCGGTGCCACCGCTGATGAGGAAGGCGAGCCGATGGGAGATCACTTTGCTCAAGAGGGAGGCGCCCTCAGCAGGAACCATGCCGGACTTCACCAACTCATCCAGCGTGAACGCCCGTCGACGCGGAACCCGCAGCGAGAGCACAGTTCCGGGGCGGGACAGGGGCGCGAGCACGGCGTGGAAGCGGGTGCCGTCGGCCAGCCGCAGGTCGACGTAGGGCGAGGCATCGTCGAGTCGTCGCCCGCCAGATGCGGCCAGGCGCTGGGCGAGTCGACGCACCGCCTCGTCGTCGGACAATCGCACCGAGGTCAACTCCAGTCCGTCGCCGCGATCGAGGTAGATCTGGTCGGGACCGTTGACCAGGACGTCGGTCACGCCGCGCATGCGCAGCAGCGGCTCCAACGGGCCTGCCCCCACGGCGTCGCGACTGAGTGCCTCGTGGACCGCCAGCACCATGGCATCACCGACGACCCGACCGTCCCTGCGCAGTGCCTGGGCCACATGGGCGGCATCCAGCGGTGCGCCCTGGCGGGCCAACTGTTCGCGAACCGCGTCGAGGACGGTCGCAGTGACGGCGTTCATGCCCGCCCGCTCATGCCACCGCGCGCAACGCAGTGCTCACGTCGACAGCCACTGAGCGAGCCGCCCGGGCCAGCGTGCCGCGACGAAAACGCAATGGCCCGGCGCCGAGATCGAGCGCTTCATCGAGGCCACGCTGATCACCCAACGTGCAGGTCAGCGGAACCCGAAGCACCCGACTGACCTCCTCGGGTGTGACCCCGCCGTGGCTGCGCACGACCAGATGTTTGCGGGCCCCCACGTCCTGGAGCCCGGCCACCACGCGCGCCGCTGAACTGAGCGACGCCAGCGTCGACCCGCTGACCACAACCAGGTGGTCGCAGGTGGCGACCGTCTCTTCGGCCGCCGGGCATCGGTGGCGAGGCAGGTCGACGACGACGTGGTCGAACCCGCGCCGGGCTGCCTGGAGCACCTCGCGGGCGACGAACGGGGGAACGACCTCCGGGCGACGAGACCGCCATCCCAGCACTGCGACGTCGCCGCGAGCCGGCACCGAGTCGCGCAGAGCGCGGGCGCTCAGGCGGCCGGTGGTGGCAGAGAGGTCCTCCCAGCGGACGCCCTTGACGGTCTCCATCCCCAGCAGACGGTCGAGACCGGGCCCGAGTGGATCGAGATCGACCGTCAGGGCGCGCGGAGCGTCTGCTCCGGCCCCGGCCAAACTCTGGGCAACAGCTGCCGCCAGCACGCTCGCGCCAACCCCTCCCGAACCTCCCAACACCCCGATCAGCACCCCTGCGGCCCGGGCCCCCTCGGTGGCCTCCCCGAGCACTTCGACCAGCCATTGGGCCGACGGCGGCAGATGAGAGACGGTCTCAGCGCCCAAGGCCAACGCCGAGCGGAACAGGGTGTCCGCCGGCGGGCCCGCACAGATCACGTGCACCCCCGGGCGGCGAGGTGGCGAGAGGTCGCCCACTGCGCCCGCCCTGTCGGCCCCCACCAACACCAGCGGGGCTGTCCCCCACAGCCGCAACGCCAGCCCGAGATCGCCCACCGTCTGCACTGATGCGGCCGCAGCCGCCGCGAGTCGGGACACCTCGGCGGCAAGGTCGTCATCGCCGGTGATCAGCAGGTGCGTCATGCCTCCCACGATGGTCGTGGAGAGTGACCCTCCCGATCGGAGGCAGGGGACTTGTGGACACCGACGTGACCTCTGTCGCGCTGTGGATGTAAACCCGGCATGTCGCGACCACAGGCTGCCTATGCTTCCCCCATGGCCTCTCCGGCGCGCCCCACGGCCGCCTTCTTCGACCTCGACAAGACGATCATCGCCAAGTCGAGCACGCTGGCGTTCAGCCGCCCGTTCCAAGCCGGCGGGCTCATCTCACGCACCGCGATGCTGCGCTCGGCGTACTCCCAGTTCGTCTATCTCGCCGGTGGCGCCGACCACGACCAGATGGAGAAACTGCGGCAGTTCATGTCCACCCTGTGCGCCGGCTGGGACGTCCAGACCGTGCGCGAGATCGTCGCCGACACGCTGCACAACGTCGTCGAGCCTCTCGTGTACGACGAGGCGGTGCACCTCATCGAGCAGCACCACGCTGCCGGTCGCGACGTGATCATCGTGTCCACCAGTGGGTCCGAGGTCGTCGAGCCCATCGGCGCGATGCTCGGCGCAGACCACGTCGTGGCCACCCGGATGAAGGTCAAGGACGGCAAGTACACCGGCGAGATCAAGTTCTACGCCTACGCCGACAACAAGGCCAAGGCGATCCGCGATCTGGCCCGCAAACGCGGCTACGACCTCGACAACAGCTACGCCTACTCCGACTCGATCACAGACGTGGCGATGCTGGAATCGGTGGGCAATGCGTTCGTGGTCAACCCTGACAAGGAACTGCGCAAGGTGGCCCGCGAGCGCGGCTGGCCGGTGTTGGAGTTCACCAAACCGGTGGCCTTGCAGTCTCGGGTGAAGTTGCCCCCGGCCAAGCCCACCTTGGCTGCATTGGCCGTCGGCGGTGCCGTGGCCCTCGGCGGGGTGGTGTGGGCAAACCGCCGCCGCGCGCAGGTCTGACTCGCACTCTGCACGACGCAGAAGAACGGCACCGGCGGGTGAGCCCGTCGATGCCGTTCCTTGCACACGGGCCGTGGTTACCAGGCGTGCAACATCTGAAATGTTGGCCCGGGCAGTCCCGGGACTCAACGCCCTGTTAGGAAGGGAGATCGCCGCGTGGGTGCCTAGCCCGTGTGTCGAATGTGGAGTTGTCCTACCCCCTTTGTACGCCGACTTGGCCACCCCCGCAAGGGTCAGTGACAGCGATTACGTCCGGTCCCGAAGCGGACTCGCCTCGGCTCCAGCGGTGTAGGCCTCGGCGGCGTACAACAGCCACGCGTGGAGCCCTTCGGGGCGGGATGTGGCGTAGGCGGCCAGGTTGGATTCGTATTCGGGACGCAGTGCCAGGTGCCCGGCTTCGGGCACGACAAGGGAGGCCGGATCGACGCCTCGAGCAATCAGGATCAGCCGCTCGGCGGCCCGCGCAACCAAACCCGAGGTGTCGGCGAAGGCGTGCGTCGTGAGCACGTCGGCATGCACCAGGGCGGCCACGACCAACGCCGGGATCTTGGTCGTGGTGACTGCGTCCGCGAGTCCCTGGAGTCGCTGGGCAGCAAGGTCGGTGGCCGGGCGACCGGTCCCACCTGCGAGCACGTCGAGGCGGGCCAGCGCCTGCAACGGACTGCGTTGGAAGACCGGTGTCAGACCAAGGACTTCGGCGCTGATCCGCACCGAGGCGTTGGCCACCTCGTCGCCGAGCCCCTCGCGCACCTGGGCCAATGTCGACGATGACCCCGCCAGGGCCGCGGACGCATGAGCGCCACGAAGCAACGCCTCCCCGGTCTGTTCGGCCGACGTTCGGCGCAGCCCCCGATCGCGCAGCATCGCATCGATGCCGTCCCGCGTCGCGGCGTACGCCGAACCCACTCCCTCTAGCGACACCAGCCAAGCCAGCCGATCAGGTTCGAGCACCCACCGAACCTATCGGGTAGCGTCCGAAGCCATGAGCGGCGAGCCCTCGGGAATGGTGTTTGGCGAGGTCGCCTACGCCTACGACCGCGCCCGGCCGGGATACCCCAAAGCCGCAGCACAATGGCTGACCGGCCCGGCTTGTTCGGTCCTGGAACTCGGCGCCGGCACCGGCAAGCTCACCAAGGAGTTGGTCGGGCTGGGCCACGACGTCCTGGCCACCGACCCCGACGATCGCATGCTCGTGGTGCTCGCCGAGCGGGTCCCCCAGGCCCGAGTTGCCACAGGCGGGGCCGAGGAGATCAACCTGCCGGACCGGTCGGTGGACGTGGTGGTGTGCGCCCAGGCGATGCACTGGTTCGATCTGCCGCGGGCCGTGCCCGAGATCGCTCGGGTGCTGCGCAGCGACGGGGTGCTCTCGATGGTGTGGAACGAACGCGACGACTCCATCCCATGGGTTCGTCGGCTCAACGCCTTGATGGGTCGCCAAGACGTCGGCTTCGAGCCGGCGACCCTCCTGGCCGCTCACCCCGAGGTGCAGATCGTGGCCGAGGAGTCGTTCCGGCACTGGCAGGCGATGACCCGTGAACAGTTGGCCGAGATGGTCTCCTCACGCAGCGAGATCGTGGTGTTGCCCCCCGAGGAACGGGCCGAACGCTTGGCTGCGGTGATGTCCCTCTACGACACCTACGACCGCGGTGGCGGGCTGCAGTTGCCCTGGATCTCACGCGCCTACCGCGCCCGCGTGGAGGTTGCTGCCACCGGGCAAGAACCCCACGACGACGCGACGCTGTTGATTGACTTCCGCTGATGGTGAGCCTGCGCAGACGC
>CALMLL010000054.1 GCA_937868075.1 uncultured Marmoricola sp.
TGGCGGCAGCGGGGGCGGCCTTGGCGGGTGCCTTCTTGGCGGGTGCCTTCTTGGCGGCAGCGGGGGCGGCCTTGGCTGGGGCCTTCTTGGCGGGTGCCTTCTTGGCCGCAGCAGGCGCGGCCTCGGCGGGTGCCTTCCGTGCTGGGGCCTTCTTCGCGGGCGCCGTCTTTGCCGGGACCTGTTCGTCGCTCATAGGGGTGCCTTTCGGGGTGAGTAGTCGCCGCAGGTGACTCGGTCAGTCTTGCACGAGGCGTCGTTGCCGTCATGGGAGCCGGTCATGCCGCTGGCCCCATCGGTCGCGCAAGCGGGCTCGGGCGAACGGTCAGAACGTGTGCTCTGGTCCGGGGAAAGTGCCGGCCTTGACGTCGAGGGCGTAGGCCTTGGCAGCCTCGAGCAGGACACCGTGCACGTCGGCGTACTGCTTGACGAAGCGGGCCATGCGTCCTGTTCGCAGCCCGAAGGCGTCCTGCCACACCAGCACCTGGCCATCGCAGCCGTTGCCCGCGCCGATACCGATGGTGGGGATGAGGAGGGTCTGGCTGATCTCACGGGCCACCTCCCCGGGAACCATCTCCATGACCACGGCGAAAGCACCGGCGTCCTGGATCGCGAGCGCGTCGGCGAGCACACGGTCGGCATCCTCGCGCCCCTGGACGCGGTAGCCGCCCAGGACGTGCTCGCTCTGCGGGGTGAATCCGATGTGCGCGACCACCGGGATGCCACCACGCGTCAGCCGCTCGATCTGGGGGGCCATCTCGGCCCCGCCTTCGAGCTTGACGCAGTGGGCCAACCCTTCCTTCATGAATCTCACCCCGGTGGCGTAGGCCTGTTCGGGTGACCCCTGGTAGGAACCGAAGGGCAGGTCCCCGACAACCATGGCTCGCTTGGCCGAGCGCGCCACAGCCCTCGTCAGGGGGATGAGTTCGTCGACGGTGATGGGCAGTGAGGTCTCGTTGCCCAGGACGTTGTTGGAGGCGGAGTCACCGATCAGCAGCATGTCGATGCCGGCCTCGTCGAAGGTGGCTGCGGTGTACATGTCGTACGCCGTGAGCATGGTGATCTTCTCGCCGCGTTCCTTCATCTGGCGGAGGTGATGGGTTCTGATCCGCTTGATCGGATCGGCGGTGGCTGCGGCTGCGCCGCTGCCGTAGGGAGGGGTCTCTGGTGCCATCGGACTCTCCTGATGTGTCTGCTCGAGGCTCCCTGATGGAGTCCCCGGCTCACGTGGGCAACCACGCTATCCCTGCCGAACCTCCCATGGGCGAGAACATGGCCAGCGTCACGTCCGCGTCGCCAATGGAGCACGGCACGGTGTTCTTGCGGCGTGGACCACTCGTGAGGAGGGCTGGGAATCTAGAGTGACCCTCGTGGACTTCGCCAACGCCTACGCGCACGGCTTCGCCAGAGTTGCCGCCTGCACAGTTCCGGTCGCGATCGCCGACCCGGCCACCAACGCGTCTCGGATCGTGGAGGTGGCTCGGGAGTGTCACGATGACGGGGTCGCGTTGGCCGCGTTCCCCGAGTTGTGTCTGACCGGCTATGCGATCGATGACCTGGTGATGCAGCAGTCGGTACTGGACGCCACCCGTGCCGCGATCGACACCATCGTGTCCGCCAGCGCCGACCTGTTGCCGGTGATCATCGTCGGTGCGCCCCTACTCAACGGCAATCGTCTCTACAACTGCGCGGTCGTCATCCATCGAGGAACGATCCTGGGCGTGGCCCCGAAGTCGTATCTGCCCAACTATCGCGAGTTCTACGAGAAGCGTTGGTTCGCCGCAGGAGCCCACACCGACCTCTCCACGATCGATCTGGGCGGCGACGCGGTGCCCTTCGGCAACAACCTCAACTTCCGGGCCGTCGACGTGCCGGGACTGAGCATCTTCGCCGAGGTGTGCGAGGACATGTGGGTGCCGGTACCCCCCAGCGCGCAGGCGGCCCTGCGCGGGGCCACCGTGCTGGTCAACATCTCCGGTTCCCCGATCACCGTGGCCCGCGCCGAAGACCGCCGCCTGTTGGTCCGCTCGGCCAGCGCCCGCTGCAACGCCGCGTATCTGTACGCCGCCGCCGGCCAGGGCGAATCCACCACCGACCTGTCGTGGGACGGGCAGACGATGGTCTATGAATTGGGCGACCTGCTCGGGGAGTCCGAGCGATTCCCCGACGGGGCTCGACGCACCGTGGTCGATGTCGACCTCGACCGTCTGGTCCAGGAGCGGTTGCGCCAGGGCAGTTTCGACGACAACGCCCAGACCGACGAGGTCCCGTGGGGTCACGAGATCGAGTTCACCCTGCAACCCCCGACCGGTGACCTGGGCCTGCGTCGCAAGGTGGACCGGTTCCCGTTCGTCCCCGACGATCCGCAACGCCTGGCCCTGGACTGCTACGAGGCCTACAACATTCAGGTCAGCGGGCTGGAGCAGCGCCTCACCGCTATCGGGCAACCCAAGGTCGTGATCGGCGTGAGCGGCGGGCTCGACTCCACCCATGCGCTGATCGTGGCCGCCAAGGCGATGGACCGCCTGGGGCGGCCGCGCACCGACATCCATGCCTTCACGATGCCTGGGTTCGCTACGTCGGCGACCACCAAGGACCGCGCCACCCGGCTGGCCGAGTCGCTCGGAGTGACCTTCGAGACCCTCGACATCACCGCCAGCGCCCGCCAGATGCTCACCGACATGGGCCACCCCTTCGCCGACGGGGCACCGGTCTATGACGTCACCTTCGAGAACGTCCAGGCCGGGCTGCGCACCGACTACCTCTTCCGACTGGCCAACCATCGTGGCGGAATCGTGCTCGGCACCGGTGACCTGTCCGAACTGGCGCTCGGGTGGTGCACCTACGGCGTCGGCGACCAGATGTCGCATTACGCCGTCAACACTGGTGTGCCCAAGACCCTTATCCAGCACCTGATCCGGTGGGTGATCTCCTCGGCTCAGTTCGACGAACCCGTCAACGTGGTGCTGGGGGAGATCTTGGAGCAGGAGATCACCCCGGAACTGATCCCGACCGAAGCGGGCAAGAAGCCGCAGGCGACCGAAGACACGATCGGCCCCTACAACCTGCAGGACTTCTCACTCTTCCATGTGCTGCGCCACGGCGCCCGCCCCTCCAAGATCGCTTTCCTTGCCCACCACGCCTGGGCCGACCCCGACACAGGGGAGTGGCCACCGGGGTTCCCAGAGGGTCAGCGGCCGGCGTACGACCTCGGCGAGATCCGGCACTGGCTGGAGGTGTTCATCAAGCGGTTCTTCGCTTTCAGCCAGTTCAAGCGCAGCGCCCTGCCCAACGGACCCAAGGTCAGCGCGGGCGGTTCGCTGAGCCCCCGCGGCGACTGGAGAGCCCCCAGCGACGGCAACGCCGCGGTCTGGTTGGCTGACCTGGCCAAGGTTCCGACAGGGTCGGGCGCACCCGCCGACAAGTGAGCCTCGAGATGTCACATCGCCGAAACACACGGCTGCCATAGTTGGCCCATGGGCAAGCAAGAGGACTACGTACTGCGAGCGCTCGAAGAGCGTGATGTCCGTTTCGTGCGACTGTGGTTCACCGATGTTTTGGGCTTCTTGAAGTCGGTGGCGGTGGCCCCTGCGGAGTTGGAGGGTGCCTTCTCCGAAGGCATCGGCTTCGACGGCTCCGCGATCGAGGGTTTCGCCCGGGTCACCGAGGCCGACATGCTGGCGCGCCCCGACCCGGCCACCTTCCAGATCCTCCCGTGGCGCGGCGAGGGGCCGGCAACGGCGCGGATGTTTTGTGACATCACGATGCCCGACGGCTCTCCGTCGTACGCCGACCCGCGCTTCGTCCTCAAGCGAGCCCTGGACCGCGCCGCCGAGAAGGGCTTCACCTTCTACACCCACCCCGAGATCGAGTTCTACCTCTTCAAGGGCGTGCCCGAGAGCGGTGCCGAACCGGTGCCGGTGGACCGAAGCGGCTACTTCGACCACACCGCTCAGTCCGGGTCGGATTTCCGACGCGAAGCGATCACGATGCTGGAGGCCATGGGCATCTCGGTGGAGTTCAGCCACCACGAGGGCGGGCCCGGCCAACAGGAGATCGACCTGAGGTACGCCGACGCCCTGTCCACGGCCGACAACATCATGACCTTCCGCACGGTGGTGCGCGAAGTGGCCTTGAGCCAGGGGATCTGGGCCAGTTTCATGCCCAAGCCCTTCACCGAGCACCCCGGCTCGGGGATGCACACCCACCTCTCGCTCTTCGAGGGGGACCGCAACGCTTTCTTCGAGGCCGGTGCGGAGTACCAGTTGTCCAAGGTCGGTCGGCACTTCATCGCCGGGATCCTGCACCACGCTGCTGAGATCAGTTGTGTCACCAACCAGTGGGTCAACTCCTACAAACGGTTGATCGGGGGCGGCGAGGCGCCGTCCTACATCTGCTGGGGTCACAACAACCGCTCGGCGATGGTGCGGGTGCCGATGTACAAGCCCAACAAGGGGCAGGCCACCCGGATCGAGTTGCGCACCATCGACGCCGCCTGCAACCCCTACCTCGCATTCGCGGTGATCCTGGCCGCCGGCATGAGCGGTCTGGAGCAGGAACTCGAACTTCCCCGTGACGCCGAGGACAACGTCTGGGAACTGTCTCCACGCGAGCGCAAGGCGCTCGGGCTCGAACAGTTGCCCAAGAGCCTCTATGACGCGATCCGGATCGCTGAGGAATCCGACCTTCTGGCCGAGACCCTCGGTGAGCACGTCTATGAGTTCTTCCTACGCAACAAGCGGGCCGAGTGGGAGGAATACCGCTGCCAGGTCTCGGCCTTCGAACGTGACCGCATGCTGCCGGTGGTGTGAACATGAGCGCCAGCACGGATCGGGCGCTGCGCATGGTGCGCCTGTGGGGCTGGGTCGGGATCGCATTGGGGTCGCTGGCGATCATGGTGGGGCTGGCCCTGATCGTGGTCGACCAGGCCGATCACGCCGATCGGTACGACGGCATGGGGGCCTTCCTCGGCGTGCAGTCCGGTGTGCTCGGCGTACTCCTGGCGGTGGCCGGCAGCCTCATCCTGTGGTGGCACCGGCGCAAGCCTCTCGCCTCGGCCTGGACGGCAGTGTTGTGTGCGTTCTTGGTGGCACTCGTCGGGGTGCTGGGCAACCTGGTTCCGTTCAATCCGCTGGCGCTGGCGTTGGCCCTGGCGATCGCAGCCGGTCTGGCCGCGCCCGGGATCTTCGTGGTGTTGCATCCTCCTGAGCCGGCGCCATGACTCGTCGCGGTGACACGGGTCGATCTCAGCTGTACCGCGTCGGTTTCCAGGACCCCGACCGTGCGAAGGCGGCCCTGAAACGCCTGGAGGATCAGGCTCCCATCGACCCGCTGATCGCGATCCTGTCCCAGGTCGCCGACCCCGACCTGGCGCTCTCGGCGTTGGTCGACCTCGTCGACGCGGCCGCCGACCCCCAGGTGCTACTGGCCGCGGTGGCCGACGACGAGGGCCTGGCGATGCGGCTGCTGTCGGTGCTCGGGATGAGCGCGGCGATGGGCCACCACCTGCGTCGCCACCCCGAGCAGTGGCACGAACTCTCCGACCCGACCCTTGGTTCCACCCGCCCAGCCGGGTACGCCGTGCGACAACACCTCCTCGACGCGGTCACCGGCCTCGACCATGCCAGCGCCGTCGACACCCTGCGCGTGGAGTACCGGCGCCTTTTGCTGCGTTTGATGAGTCGCGATCTGGCCCATCACGTCAACGTCGACGACGTCGCTGCGGAGCTGAGCGACCTCGCCTCCGGGACCCTGGAAGCGGCATTGGAGATCGCCCGCACCAAAGTGCCCGACTCCGCGCGGTGTCGTCTGGCGGTCATCGCGATGGGCAAGTGCGGTGGCCACGAACTGAACTACGTCAGCGACGTCGACGTCATCTTCGTGGCCGAACCGGCCGACCCGGACACCCCGGAGCCGGCCGCCCTGCGGGCCGCCACCCAGGTGGCCTCGACGCTGATCGCGGTCTGCGGCGACCACACCGCCGAAGGCACCATCTGGCCGGTCGATGCGAATCTGCGTCCGGAAGGATCTTCGGGGCCGCTGGTGCGGACCCTGGCCAGCCACCGCGGCTACTACGACCGCTGGGCCAAGACCTGGGAGTTCCAGGCACTCCTCAAGGCTCGGCCCGTGGCAGGGGACCGAGAACTGGGACGTTCCTATGTCGAGACGATCAGCCCACTGGTGTGGTCGGCCGCCGAACGAGAGGGGTTCGTCCCCGACGTACAAGCCATGCGGCGGCGGGTCTTGGCCCACATCCCGACCCACCAGGCCGAACGCCAACTGAAGCTGGGCAGCGGGGGACTGCGCGATGTCGAGTTCGCGGTCCAACTGCTGCAACTGGTCCACGGTCGAGCCGACGAATCGGTGCGCTCGCCCACGACGCTGTCGGCGCTGGCCGAGCTCACCGCAGCCGGGTACGTCGGCCGTGACGACGGTGAATCCATGCACGAGGCCTACGCCTTCTTGCGCACCCTGGAGCACCGCATCCAGATGTACCAACTGCGACGCACCCACGTGGTGCCCGACGACGAGGACTCACTTCGCCGCCTAGGTCGGTCGCTGGGTCATCTGAAGAACCCCATCGAGGCCCTGGACAAACGCTGGCGCCACCACCGACGAGAGGTGCGTCGGCTTCACGAGAAGCTCTTCTACCGTCCGCTGCTAGAAGCAGTCGCCCGCATCCCCGGCGATGAGGTACGTCTCTCCCCGGAGGCGGCGCGCCAACGGCTGAGTGCGCTGGGATACCTCGACCCGGCCGCCGCGCTGCGTCACCTCGAGGCGCTCACCGGCGGGTTGTCGCGAACGGCGGCGATCCAACGCACGCTGCTTCCGGTGATGTTGGAGTGGTTTGCCGACGCGCCCGATCCGGACGCGGGGCTGTGGGGTTTCCGGCGCATCTCCGAGGCGTTGGGTCGGACCCCGTGGTACCTCTCGATGCTGCGAGACGAGGGACGCACCGCTCAGCGATTGGCGCAGGTGCTGGCCACCAGCCGCTTCGCCACCGACTTGATGCAGCGCGAACCCGAGGGGGTTCGCCTCCTGGGCGGCGACTTCGGCCCACACATGCTGACCCGCGAGGCGGTGCAGGCCGAGATGGCGGCGGCGGTGTCTCGACGAGACCATGCCGCCGACAAGGTCTTGGCCATCCGCGGCATCCGCCGCCGCGAACTCCTCCGGATCAGCGTGGCGGACCTGACCGAGCCGATCGGGGTGGCCGAGGTGGGCGATGCGCTCACCGCGCTCACCGACGCCACTTTGGACTCCGCGCTCGCGGTGGCCATCGAGTCGGTGGAGAAGGCTCGGGGGGTGCCGCTGCCCACCCGGATGGCGGTGATCGCCATGGGGAGGTACGGCGGCGGCGAACTCGGCTACGGCTCCGATGCCGACGTCATGTTCGTCCATGACCCACTCCCGGACGCCGACGCGCACCAGGCCGCGACCATGGCCACCGCGGTGGCTAACGAACTGCGCCAATTGCTGGCAGTGCCGGCCACCGACCCGCCGCTGGAGATCGACGCCGACTTGCGACCCGAAGGCAAGCAGGGTGCGCTGGTGCGCACCATCGCCTCCTACGCGGCCTACTACGAGAAGTGGTCGGCGGTGTGGGAGGCCCAGGCACTGCTGCGCGCCGACCCCGTGGCCGGGGATCCAGACCTCAGGCAGCGCTTCGCTGCGTTGATCGATCCGTTGCGCTATCCGGCCTCGGGACTCTCCGCCGACGACCTGACCGAGATCCGGCGGATCAAAGGGCGAGTCGACGACGAGAGACTGCCCCGAGGGGCCGACCCGGCTACCCACTTCAAACTGGGTCGAGGTGGACTGGCCGACATCGAGTGGACCATCCAGGTTCTGCAGTTGCAGCACGCCCACGAGATCGCGGCGTTGCGCACGCCGCGCACCCTGTCGGCTCTGGATGCTCTGGTGAGTTCCGAACTCGTCACCGAGGAGGACGGCGCTGCTTTGCGGGCCGCCTGGGAGTCGGCTACATGGGCGCGCAACGCCACCGTGCTGGTGCGGGGTCGCCCCTCGGACCAGTTGCCTCGTGATGCTCGCGAACGTGCCGCCGTCGCGATGGTGCTCGGCTACGGGCCGGGCAGAAGCGATGAGATGGTTAACGACTATCAGCGCGTGGCCCGTCAGGCGTTCCGTGTCGTCGATCGGATCTTCTGGGGCTGAACACTCGGCCTGCGGCCTTCGGGCGTCGCTACGATGCCGGCACCGGGAAGCTGCCGGCGGCCGGAGCAGATCACCAAACCTTGAGGAGGCTTCGCATGGGTCAGGCTCGGCCACGGGTGTTTCAGGTGGCGACCGGCAACGTCGGCACCGAGATGATCAAGCGCCTCCAACGCCACCCCGACCTCGAGTTGGTCGGGGTGCACGTCTACACCCCGGAGAAGGTGGGCCGAGATGTTGGCGAGATCGCCGGGATCGGCGCGGTCGGCGTACTGGCGACCGGGACGGTCGAGGAGATCATTGATGCCCGGCCCGATTGCGTGACCTTCCATGGGGTGTGGCCGGACCTGGGGCTCTACGAACGGGTGTTGGAGGCGGGGATCAACATCGTCACGACCGCCGACTTCATCACCGGACACCACCGCAACACCAACCACCGCCACGCCGACGGCCGCACCGACTCCGAGGTGATCGCAGCCGCCTGTGAGCGCGGCGGAGCCACCTTCTACGGCACCGGGATGAACCCGGGGCTGGCGCAGATCCTCACCATCGTTCACTCGGCCGACGTCACCGACATCGAGAAGGTCACCTGCATCGAGTCGGTGGATGTGTCGTGTCACCACTCCGAGGCGTCGTGGAACAACGTCGGGTTCGGCTGGCCCGTCGATCACCCCGACGTGCCCACCAAACTGGAGATCGGCACCCGGGTCTTCGGCGACGGGGTGTATCTCATGGCCGACTGCCTGGGCATCGAGTTGGACACCGTCGATTTCGAGTACGAACTCGGCGCCTGCACCAAGGACGTCGATCTGGGGTGGTACCAGTTGCCTCAGGGCTCGCTCGGCGGGGCTTGTTTCTCCTATGTGGGCAAGGTGGCCGGCGTACCTCGGGTGGAGTTGCGTCTGGAGTGGCAGATGACCCCGCACACCGAGCCGTCGTGGGACATCAAGGGCTGCTACATCACCCAGATCGAGGGCGACCCGGTGATCTACAGCAAGCACATCAGCTTGCCCAAGCCGGGCACGGACTTCTCCAGCGTGGAGTCCTTCGCCGCGATCGGGATGACCGTGACCGGCATGCCCGCGCTCAACTCGGTGCGAGCCGTCGTCGACGCGGCGCCGGGCATCGTCACCAGCGCCGACCTGCCACTGCGAGCCTTCGCCGGGCGGTTCTCGATCGGCTGAGTCGAGGCCCTTCTGGGCTACCTACTCGATCTGGCCATGGCCAGCATCTCCTTGAGGCCGACGCCAGCGCGGGTGCCGCCGTCGATCAGGATGTCGATGCCGGTGAGATAGCCGGCTTTGGGGCCGGCGCAGAAGGCGAGCAACTCGGCGACCTCCTCAGCGGTGCCGAAGCGCTTCAGGGCGGTGAACTCCACCATCTTGCCCGCCCCTGAAGCCTCCTCCAGCCGTCCCATCGCGGTGTCGATGGATCCGGGGGAGACCGACAGGATGCGGGCACCCTTGGCACCGAACACGGCGGCCATGCGCGCTGAGTACCAGATCACGAAGGCTTTGCTTATCGAGTACGCCGTGCCTGCTTGCATCGCGGACGGGCCTCGAGAGGCCTTGCCGATCAGCGAGGCGGCGAACTCTTCGGCATCGCCGAGAGCCATCTTGAACGTCTTCTTGGGCATCAGCGCCGAGGGGGTCAGGTGGCCGGCGATGGAGGCGACGTTGACCAGCGCGAAGCCCGGTTCGGCGGCCCGCAAAGCGGCTCGGGTGAGGTGGACGGTGCCGAGGGCGTTGACCCGCACGATGAACTCAGGAGACCCCATCTGGGGGCTCACCCCGGCGGTGTGCACGATCGCGGCCAACGGTCCCAGGTCGGCGGCGTACCTCACCAACTCGTCCACGGCGACCCGGTTGGTGATGTCACACACCCTTGCTTCGGCTTCAATACCTGCAGCGGTCAGGTCCGCGACCGCGGCGTCGAGCCGCTCGGCGCTGACATCGCTGAGCACGATGGTGTGATCGCGACCCATGATCGTGGCAGTGGCCAGACCCATCCCACCGGCCCCTCCGGTGATCAGAACAACGCCCACGAGAACCCCTCCGATCGGTGTTGAATCGATCGTACGACGCCACGAGGGCCTGGGTTTTTTCGAGTCTTTGTCGCGGTCGGATAGTCTTCGCCGCGAGGGGAGTACTTCTCAATCCGCACTCGGTCATTTCGGCGCCTCCATGGGCGCCTCGGGTGTGAGCCCACGCGGCGAAGGAGACCTCAGGTTCATACCTGAGGAGTCCCCCATGCACCTGCTGTCCCTGGCCACACCGCCCCTCGCGGAGGTCACTGCCCCAACGCTGGAGACCATCGCGACTCCGGGCCTGTGGTGGGCCACCATCGCGGCGGTCGTCGGCTTCCTGATCGTCGACTTCATCGCCACTCGGCGCCCCCACGAGGTGTCCATGCGCGAGGCCCTCGGCTGGTCGGCCTTCTATGTCGCGCTGCCGCTGGCGTTCGGTGCCTACATCGTCACTCGGTTCGGGTCCGAACGCGGGCTGGAGTACTACGCCGGATACGTGGTGGAGAAGTCGCTGAGCGTGGACAACCTGTTCGTCTTCATCCTGCTACTGGCCGGCTTCGCGGTGCCCCGGGAACTGCGTCAGCGAGTGTTGCTCTACGGGATCGTCGGGGCGCTGCTGATGCGGGCGGTGTTCATTGCCCTCGGGGCGGCCGCCCTGGCCGCTTTCGACTGGGTGTTCTTGATCTTCGGACTCGTGCTGGTGGTCACTGCCGTCAAGATCCTGCGCGATGCCGTCGCTGGTGCCGACCACGCCGTGGACGTCTCCTCCTTGCGCAGTGTGCGACTGCTGCGCCGTTTCGTGCCGGTCACCGACTCCTATGAGGGCACGCGGTTGGTCACCAAGGTCGATGGCCGTCGGGCTCTGACACCGCTGGCGGTGGTAGTGGTCGCCGTACTCGCCACCGACGTGGTGTTCGCCGTCGACTCTGTGCCGGCCGTCTACGGCATCACCGGCGACCCCTACCTGGTCTTCGCCACCAACGCCTTCGCCCTCCTCGGGCTGCGCGCGCTCTACTTCGTGCTCGAAGGTGTGCTCGGGACCTTGGTCCACCTGGGCTACGGACTGGCCGCGATCTTGGCCTTCATCGGGGCCAAACTGGCGCTGCACTGGGCGCACCTTCAGTGGCCCGCGGTCCCCGAGATCCCCACGACGACGTCCTTGATCGTGGTTGTCGCGATCTTGGTGGTCACCACGCTCACGAGCCTCTGGGCAACCCGGGACGCGCGGCGAGAGTCGGAGCTGCGGTGAGTCTCGACGCGCGCACTTAACATGAGCCATGCCTTTCGTCTTCGGATACGGCTCCCTGGTGGACCGGACGTCGATCGCGGTGACACTGGGTCGTGAGTTGGGCGCGGATGAGGCTCCACAGCCGGCGACGTTGCGGGGGTTTCGTCGTGCCTGGAACGTGGCCTCGCACAGTTCGGGGCGTCCGGAGTACCGCCTGACCACGGAGGACGGCGCGCCGTGGTCGGGGTGGCTGGGCTTCCTGGGTCTTGAAGAGACTGCGGAGGGCGCGACGATCGGCGCGGTCTTCGAGATCGCTTCCGAGGAGCTGGGGCTCTTCGACCATCGGGAGCGTCGCTACGACCGGGTTGAGGTGACCCACGCGATCGATCTGTGGGGAGGTCGGCACCTGCAAGGACGGCTCTACACCTATGTTCCGAAGGCGGACGTGGTCTCCATGGCACGTCGCGAAGGTGCTGCGGTCACCGTGATGGCCCGCTATTTGAGGCTGGTCGATCATGCCTACCGTCAGCTAGGTGCCGAACCCTACGAGGCTCATGTCTCATCGTTGCCGGACC
>CALMLL010000055.1 GCA_937868075.1 uncultured Marmoricola sp.
TCTCCCTACGACCGCTTTCAAGGCGGTTCCGATCGGCCACTCCGGCACCCCTCCATGCCGGACCAGCCGGCCCGCCTAGGTTAGTACGACGAGCACGTCGCCTTCTTGCACAACGTCCCCCGGAGAGACGCGGACCTCGCTGACCACACCGGCCCGATCGGCCAACACCGGGATCTCCATCTTCATGGACTCCAGCAGCACCACGGTTCCGCCTTGGGGCACCTCGTCGCCGACGGCCACGCGTACCTCGAAGACACTGGCAACGAGTTCGCAGACGATGTGCAGGTCAGCCATGGGCGTGAAGGTACGCCCCCTTCGCTGTTACTCGCAGGTTCAGCGCAAACTCGCGGTGCGGCCGGGCTCGGGCCGGGCGGCGCTCTGCTCCTCGTCGCGACGGGCACGTGCCCCGCGAGAACCGGTGAAGAAAAGGTCGCCTCGAACGACCAGGAAACCCAGCAGCAGCCCGACCACCAGGGTGTAGAGCAGGCTGAGCAGTTGTCGGGTCAGTGAGAGGTCGCTGACGAACATTGCGGAGGTGGCCACGGTCGCGGCCACGCCGAAGGCGCAGGCCCACCAGCCCTGCCGACGTCGGGCGCGCATGAAGACACCCCAGACCAGGGCCGGGATGCCCAACAGCGCGGCCAACGGATGCGGCACCGCCCCCAAGGCCTCTCGGGCCTGGGTGCGCATCGTCTCGATGGAGAGCACCAGACCGGGCGAACCCCAACGCTGGATGGCTTCCCCGTAGGCCAGGGCCACGCCGAGCATCAGGGTGCCGACCACGATCATGGCGACGCCACGTTTGCCCAGCCCGTGCAGCCCGGCCCCGAGGCCGTTGACCAGGGCGATGATCCAGATCAGCGCAAACGCGAGGGCGAGGTAGGAGTAGCGGTTGCGGGTCATGCTCGGGTCGAGTGCGCCGATCGCCAGTGCCCCTCCCGAGGCGACCAGCGTTGCGATGAGCACCTCACCCACGACGCGCGGCATCCCGACAGCTGGCCGGGTGACCAGCACCGCGAAGACACTCGAGACCACGGTCAGGGCGACGGCCACCCCGGCGATGATCCAGCCCACGCCGCTCCAGAGGCCTGCGGCCGTGCCGACGCCTACCAGCGCCGCCATCAGGACGGGGCGGTCGCCGGTGCGCACCCCCAGACCGAGCGCATACGCCGTCGCCACGGTCACCACAGCGCCATCTCGCGCCAGTGAGGGAATCTGCCAAGGCAGGGCCGAACCCCAACGGTCAAGTCCGAGGACCAGCAGTGCCAGGGCCGTGACCACCAGCCACACCAATCGCCACCCGGCGAAGGCACCGGCGCCTTCGGGGTCCTCGATCGGACGATGCTCGACCGGAGGGACCGGGGGCGCAGGCCTGGGAGTCGCCGGGGCCGGCGGTCGCGACGCTCCCCGCAGGGGCGGACGCGTCCGTCCGGCTCGCGGAGCGGCGTGGGAGTGCGACATGGATGGAAGACCTTCTGTGCAGACGAGGTCGGTCGTCCGACACTACCAACCGAAACTGGCTACCACCGGCGGTTGGCCAGCGAGGGGTTGGCGACCCGGGCCGCCTCCACCTCGGTGGGGTCGATATCGACCTCGAGTACGCCGGGGTCGTTGGCCAGGCTGGCCACCACATCGCCATAGGGGGAGATCACCTGGCTGTGCCCGACGTACTTGGCTCCGCACTGACCCACGGCGATGACGAAGCAGAGGTTCTCGATCGCCCGCGCCCGCAGCAGCGTCTCCCAGTGCTCGACCTTGCGTGGCCCGGCCACCCAGGCGGCCGGGATCACCAGCGCCTGAGCGCCCGCGTCGATGAGTCTGCGGGCCATCTCGGGAAAACGCAGGTCGTAGCACGTCATCAGCCCCAGCCGGACCCCCGCGACATCGGTCACCACCGGGGTCAGTGCCCCGGCAGTCACCGCATCGGACTCCTTGAAACCGAAGGAGTCGTAGAGGTGGACCTTGCGATAGGTGGTCAAGGTGCCCGCAGTCCCGGCAACCGGTGGGTGAGCCAGCGCCAAGGTGTTGAAGGGCCGAGCCGGATCGTCGGGGTTGATCTCGAACATCCCGGCTGCGACTGCCACCCCGCTGCGCTCCGCGGCCCGACCCAGCGCGTCGGCGAAAGGGCCGGCCAGGGACTCGGCGAAAGCGGCCATCGACGCACCCGACGGGCCGAAATCGCGCGCCATGGCTTCGGGGAAGACCACCAGATCGACGGCAGGGTCCGAGGCGTCCGTCGCCTCGGCGATCAGCGCACGGTTGGCGGCCGGATCGAGGGCGGCGTGGGTCTGGACCAAGCGAACTCGCATGCGATTCAGCCTACGTAACCTTGGCGCGCTATGGTCCGGCGGTGTTCATTGGTGGAGTCATCCTGACCGGCGGCCAGGGTCGCCGGCTGGGCGGTGCCGACAAGAGCGCCCTCGAGCTCGAAGGCAAGACCCTGCTCGAACACGCCATCGAAGCCATGTCCGAGGTCGCTGAGATCGTTGTCGTGGGCGAGTCCCGCACCACGACCCGCAAGGTGAAGTTCGCCCGCGAGCACCCGGCAGGGTCGGGTCCGGCGGCCGGAGTGCTGGCCGGACTCCATGCCTTCGCCACCCTGCCCGACATGGTCGCCGTGCTGGCCGTCGATATGCCCCGGGTCAACGCCAGCACCTTCCGCCGGCTGATGCTCGATGCCGGCCGCGACGGCGCTGTGCTGGTCGATGAGTTGGGCAAGAAGCAGCACCTGTGCGGGGTGTACGTCGCCAAAGCACTCCTCAAGGCCGCGCCTGCCGATGCCGCCGGGGTTCCCATGAAGGCGCTCCTCAAACCGCTGAAGCTGAGCAAGGTTCCCGCCGTGGGCGCCGAAGCACGCGATATCGACTCCTGGGACGACCTGGATCGCATCGGCGACTGAGATTCCCGGGGTGATGTTTGGCTCATCGCTTGCGCCGATCCCCGCGGTTGGGCAGGTTGGTGGTGTGAACCTGCACGATTGGATCGACGAACTCTGTGACGCTCTCGACATCGAGGAAGCCGACCTCGACGAGGGACTGATTCTCGACGTCGCCCGCGAAGCCGCCCACAACGTGGCGCGACCTGCGGCCCCGATCACGTCCTTCCTTCTCGGCTTCGCCGCGGCCCGCTACGACGGTGACCCGGAGCAGACCGAGCGCCTTGCCGCGCTGGCGATGGGGTTGGCGCAGAAGTGGGACAAGCCCGCCGGCGTCGTACCCGTCGAGGAGATCGACGTGCCTGTCGAGGACGACTCGGTGATCGTGGAGACCTACGAGGACGTCGACGGCCGAGACGACCACTTCGAGGAAGAGAACCCCGCCTAGTGCGTGCGGTTGTTGCCACCACCCCGGGAGGTCCCGAGGCGTTGGAGGTGGTCTCGCGCCCTGATCCCACTCCAGGGCCGGGCGAGGTGGTCATCGATGTCGTGGCCAGCGCGCTCAACCGCGCCGACATTCTGCAGCGTATGGGCTTCTACCCACCCCCGCCGGGCGTCACCGACGTCCTCGGGCTGGAGTGCTCGGGCGTGATCAGTGCCGTCGGCGACGACGCCGCCTGGCAGATCGGGGACGAGGTCTGCGCGCTCCTCTCCGGCGGCGGGTACGCCGACAAGGTGCTGGTCCCCAGCGGCCAGGTGATGCCGGTGCCCGCCGGGCTCTCCCTCGTTGAGGCGGCGGCTCTGCCCGAGGTGACCTGCACCGTGTGGTCCAACGTGTTCATGGTGGCGGGGCTTCGCCCCGAGGAGACGCTGCTGGTCCATGGCGGCAGCAGTGGGATCGGCACCATGGCGATCCAGTTGGCCAAAGCGGCCGGGGCGAGCGTGGCCACCACCGCCGGATCGGCGGCCAAACTCGAGTTCTGCACCTCCCTGGGCGCCGACATCGCGATCAACTATCGCGACCAGGACTTCGTCGAGGTCATGCGAGCACACGGCGGTGCCGACGTGATCCTCGACAACATGGGCGCGGCCTACCTGGCTCGCAATGTGGCTGCGCTGGCCCCCCAGGGGCGGTTGACGATCATCGGCATGCAGGGCGGCACCAAAACCGAACTCGACATCGCCGCGCTGCTGGTCAAGCGGGCCGCGGTCATCGCCACCTCACTGCGGGCACGGCCGACGGCCGACAAAGCCGCGATCTGCGCGGCCGTCGTGGAGCACGTGTGGCCGCTGGTCGAGGCCGGTGCCGTGAAACCGATCGTGCACCAGGTGTTCCCACTCGAAGCGGTGGCCGAGGCGCACCGGCTGATGGAGTCCTCGGACCACGTCGGCAAGATCCTCCTGCAGGTGCGTTGAGGCACTCGGCCTGGCGCCGTGGGGGTCTCGTAGGGTGAGCCCATGACGCAAGAGCAGCCCGAGGACCCCCGCTTGGTCGTGGTCGGCCCAGACGGAACCACCGTTGTCGACTCCGACGGGATGGCCGTGGTCCCCTCCGACGCCTCCGACAGCGACGAGCGCAGCATCACCGACCTGGTCGAAGAGCCCGCCAAGGTGATGCGGATCGGGTCGATGATCCGGCAACTGCTCGAAGAGGTGAAGTCGGCGCCCCTGGACGAAGCCGGTCGGACCCGGCTGGCCAAGGTGATCCACGCGGCCGTGTCTGAACTCGGGGACGGCCTCGCCCCCGAGCTGGACGAAGAACTCAACCGGCTCGTCGAGCCCTTCGAGAGCGCGACCCCGAGCGAGTCGGAACTGCGCATTGCCCAAGCCCAACTCGTCGGCTGGCTCGAAGGTCTCTTCCACGGCATCCAGACCGCGATCTATGCCCAGCAGATGGCTGCACGCGCTCAGTTGGAGCAGATGCGCGCGCTGCCACCTGGGGGCATGTCGGTGCCGAACGGCGATGAGGACCCCGGCGCCTCGGGTCCCTCGGCCGGCGGGGACGGCCGCGGCGGGATGTACCTCTGACCTAGGCGACCGTCTTGATCTGCAGCACCAGGATCGAGCCCAGGACCGACACCGTCGCAGCCGCCAGGAACAACAGCGGGTAGCTGACGCCGTACCCCAAGATCAGCAGGATCGAGATCAGCGGAGCCCCCACCTGTGGCAGCGCTGCGGCAATGTTCAAGATGCCCATGTCGCGACCGCGGCCTTCGGCTTCTGGAAGCACCTGGGTGATGAGGGCGAAGTCGACGGCTTGGTACATCCCGAACCCCAACCCCATCACGATCGCACCCACCACGGTCATGGCGAAGCTGTGGGAGAACATCAAGATGGTGAACGCCAGCGCAACCACCATGCCCGAGCCGATCACGAAGGGCTTGCGGCGCCCGATCCGGTCGGAGGCGATGCCACCGATCACTGCGGTGATGACGGTCATCAGGGCGTAGATCGCGGTCAGCACGAACACGCCACGCTCCGCGGCGGCCTTGCCCATGTTGAGCCCGTCCTCGAGCCAATAGAACATGAACAGCAGCATCAGCGCGTTGCCGAACTGCATCAGGAACCGAGTCACGAAGGCCCACTTGAAGTCGCGGCGCACCTGCTGGTCGACCTTCAACTGGTGACGCTGTTCGTCCATGGAGCGAGCCAGGGCCAAGTCGGCGGCGGTCAGCGGGACGTCGCGGGAGTTGAAGATGTAGAGCAGCGAGGACACCACGAGGAGCACGATCACAACGATGTAGCCGGCGCGCACCGAGTCGGTCAGCATCGGGATCGCCGAACCCACCGCGACACCGATGGTCTGAGACATCGCCACCATGCCACCGACGATGCCGCGCTTGGCCACCGGCACCTGGTCAGGCACCGCTGCGACGATCGGCGCGAAGATCGCGTTGATCGCGGCCTGGGAGAGCACCCAACCCGCCACCAGGGTCGGCAGCGTCGAGACGCCGGAGAGGAACAGCAGCGCCGCAGCCGAGGCCAGCACGCCGCCGATGATCCACGGCACCCGCCGACCAAGCCGCGACATCGTCCGGTCGGAGAGGGAGCCCCAGACCGGGTTGAAGATCGTCGAACTCATCGCCCCGGACGCGGTGACCCAGGCCAGGGTCACTTCCTTGGAACCGGGCACGATCGCTGCGGACTGTTGGGCCAAGAGCACCTGGATCGGCACGAAGAAGGCGATCATGATGCCGGCGTTGAGCAGGCACATGCCCAACACCCAGAGCTTGCCCGGGAACTGCGTCGCCTCGGCCAGCGCCGAACGCGGCGCCGCCAACGAACTCATGCGTTGGCCTCGATCAGGCCCCGATACCACTCGTACGACGACTTGGGGATCCGTTCGAGGGTGTCGAAGTCGACGTACACCAAGCCGAATCGCTGGGTGTAGCCCTCGGCCCACTCGAAGTTGTCCAGCAGACTCCAGGCGTAGTAGCCACCCACGTCGACACCCTGCTCGATCGCGTCGGCCACAGCCCGAAGGTGAAGGTCGTAGTAGGCCACGCGGTCGGGGTCGTCGACGTGTCCGTCGGCGACGACATCGGGGTAGGCGCAGCCGTTCTCGGTGACGTACATCCGGGGGATCTCGGGGTAGCGCTCCTTCATCTGCACCAAGAGTTCGGTCAGACCCTCGGGCACGATCGGCCAGCCAAATCCGGTGTGGCCGCGCCCCTCGATCGGGTGGATCGTGAACGGCATGTCGGAGATCGAGGTCATGCCTTCGGCGGTATTCCCGGCGATGCCGCTGCCGGCGACGTCGGCCTGTTTGCCGGCCGCCCCGATGCGCATCGGGTTGTAGTAGTTGAGGCCGTAGAAGTCCAAGGGCTGCTTGATGGTCTCCATGTCCCCGTCCTGCACCGGCAGCAGGGCACCGAAGTCACCGGGGTAATGGCCCAGGAGCATCGGGTCGGCATGCATGCGGTTCCACAGGTCGTCGTACAACGCGGCCGCGTCGCGGTCGTCCTGGTCGTCGGACAGCGGCCAGATCGGGATGTGGTTGGTGGCGGTGCCCACCTGTTTGGCGCCCGCGGCCCGCAGCGCCTGGACCGCCCGGCCGTGGGCCAGGTTGAGGTGGTGGGTGGCCGGAAGCGCGTCGAACATCAATTTCTTGCCGGGTGCGTGGATCCCCATCGCATAGCCCAGCATCGTGACCACGTTGGGTTCGTTGATCGGGCACCACTTGCCGACGCGGTCGCCCAGGGCCTCGCCCATGATGCCGGCGTACTCGGCGAAGCGGTCGACGATGTCGCGATTGAGCCACCCGCCGAGGTTCTCAAGGTCCTGGGGCAGGTCCCAGTGGTAGAGCGTGGCCATCGGTTCGATGCCCGCCTCCAACAACGTGTCGACGAGGCGACTGTAGAAGTCGACCCCGGCGCTGTTGACCGGCCCGGATCCGGTCGGCTGGATGCGGGCCCAGGCGATCGAGAAGCGATAGCCGCCAACACCCAGCCCCTTCATCAAGGCGACGTCCTCGTCGACGCGGTGGTAGTGATCGCAGGCCACCGCACCCGTCGATCCGTCAAGAATGTGTCCCGGTTGGGCGCAGAAGACGTCCCAGATGCTGAGGCCACGGCCGTCTGCGTGCACCGCCCCCTCGATCTGGTACGACGCGGTGCTGGTGCCAAAGATGAAGTCACCGGGAAATCGGGGCAGATCGGTCATGGGCACATCATGGTCGCCGACCAGCGCGGAGTCGAGGACATCGGGGCCTCAATCGGAGAACATCAGCACGCCGTCGTCGAGTTTGCCGCGGCGGATGGTGACGATGTCGCGCAGGTAATCTTGGTCGAGCCGCCACGGCGCCCGATCACCCTGCTTGGGCAGTTGATCGATGGCCCGCAGCACATAGCCAGCCTCGAAGTCCATGAAGGGCGCCTCCCCGACCGAAGGATCGCGCACCGGCACGAACACCCGTGTGCCGGTCTCTCGCAGATGGCGCAGCACCCGCACGACGAACTCGGCGACGAGGTCGGCTTTGAGGGTCCAGGAGGCGTTGGTGTAGCCGACTGTGAAGACGAAGTTGGGGACGCCCGAGAGCATCAGCGCCTTGTAGCCCATCGTTGACGGAAGGTCGACCGGCGCGCCGTCGATGAGCACCTCGGCGCCGCCGAAGGCCTCAAGGTTGAGCCCGGTCGCGGTCACGATGATGTCGGCGTCCAGGTGGCGCCCCGAGGCCAGGTCGATCCCGGTGGGGGTGAAGGTGGCGACGGTGTCGGTGACGACCTCCGCTCGACCCGACGAGATCGCTTCGAAGAGGTCGGCGTCGGGCACGAGGCACAGGCGCTGGTCCCAAGGGCCATAGGTGGGGTTGAAGTGGGTGTCGACGTCGTACCCCTGTGGCAGGTGGGCCACGTTGTCCTTGCGGATCAGTTTGCGCACCACATTGGGGCGTTTCTGGCTGACCCGATAGAGCATCCGCGACATCAGGATGTTCTTCCAGCGGATCACGACGTACGCGGCCCGTTGCGGGAGCAACCGGCGGGCAATGTTGGCGACCCGGTCGACGCTGGGCAGGGACATGACGTACGTCGGGGAGCGCTGCAGCATCGTCACCTTGGTCGCTGTGGCGGCCATGGCCGGTACCAGGGTCACTGCGGTCGCCCCGGATCCGATCACGACCACGCGGCGACCGGCGTAGTCGAGGTCTGCTGGCCAGGCCTGAGGATGCACGATCGGGCCGGTGAACGATTCCTGTCCAGGGAAATCGGGCGCGTAGCCACTCTCGTAGGAGTAGTAGCCCGCGCACGACCACAGCAGCGAGCAGGTGAACCTCGACTGGCCCCCCTCGTGCTGCGCGGTCACGGTCCACCTGCGGTCCTGGCTCGACCACTCCGCACGCACCACCCGGTGGCCGTACCGGATGTGGTCCTCCACGGAGTAGTCGCGGGCGGTTTCACGCACGTAGGTCAAGATGCTCGGGCCGTCGGCTAGGGCCTTCTCGCCCTGCCAGGGGCGGAAGCGGTAGCCCAGGGTGAACATGTCGGAGTCGGAGCGCACACCGGGATAGGTGAAGAGGTCCCAGGTGCCGCCGATGGACGCGCGCGACTCCAAGATGAGGTAGGTGCGCTCGGGTACCTCGCGGGTCAACTGGGCTGCGGCGCCGATCCCGGAGAGCCCGGCTCCCACGATGAGTACGTCGACATGAGGCACGTCAGGTGCAGGAACGTCAGGGCTCATGTCGCGAGCTTAGGAGCCCACCCGTATCGACTTGTGACTACCCGGCCACGAGCGCGCGCACGCGCTCGACATCGGCGTGGTCCTGCGCGGCACCGTGTGCGGCCAGGCGCTGGTGAGCCACGTCCCACATGGTCAGGGCCGCCTCCACGCGATCGGCACGGGCCAGGATCTCGGCTCCGCGCAGTTCCAGTCGGCCGAGCACCTGCTCCTCCTCGGCGATGCTCATGTCCGCCGAGGCCGAGAGTGCGCGAGCCTCGCTCATCGCGGCGGCCAGAGTGGCCAGCGCCTCGTCGACGCGACCCCCCTCGGCCAGTGCTGCGGCCAGCCTGCTCAGATCGGCCAGCATCTCCTCGCGCAGGCCCAGTTGACGCCGGGTGCGCGCTGCGGCGGCGAAGTATCCGGCCGCCTCCATGGGTTGCTGTGCGGCCAGGGCGGCCTGCCCTGCGGCTTCGTGAGCGGTCGCTGCCTGCTGGTGGGCACCGCGCGAGGCGAAACCGGTGGCGCTGGCCGCCAACGCGGGCGCAGCCAGGTCGGGTCGATCCATGGCCAGCCACGACGATCCCAGTGCCCACCCCGACGGCCCGCTGAGCGAATCGGTGCGCCCGATCAGAGCGCGGTGCGCCGCATCGAGCGACTCCGCGGCCTCGGCCGCCCGTCCCGCCTCGTGAGCGGCCAAACCGAGATAGCGCTGCGCCAACGCCGCCGCCTCCGGATCACCGCGTCGGGCCGCCTCGGCGGCCATGGCCTGCCCCATCTCAGCGACCTCGTCCCACTGCTGGTCACTGATCAACGCCTCGGCGTACTCGGCGCGGAGGGCGAACGGGTCGGCAGCCCCGTAGAGATCGGCGCCGGCGATCGCCTCGGCGTACAACTGCCGGGCCTGGCTCAGGTCACCTCGCAGCCACGCGGTCTTGGCCTGGGTGGCGCAGATGGCCACGGCCAGCTGCGGGCGGTCGGCGGCCGCCGCCAGGTCGAAGGCCTGATCGAGGAGGCCGGCCGCCAGGTGCGGGTCGCAGTGAGCGGCGGAGTATCCGGCCGATTGGAGGGCGGTCGCCTGCCAGTGCGGCTTGCCCGCCTGGCCGAACAACTCGGCGGCCCGACTCGCGATCGCCACACCGGTGTCCGGGTCGGGGTGACGGCTCAGCGCCATCAGACCGCCCGCGGCCTCCTCGAGCTCGCCGGCCGCCTCCAACTGATCGACCTCGCGCAACGCGTGGGTCCAGGCCGTCTCGTCCCCGGCCAGTGCGGCTCGATGCAGCAACTCGATGCGCGCCCGACGGGTGCTCGGGTCGTGTCGGGACATCAGCGCGGCCTCATAGCCCGAGACCAGCAACTCCTCGCTCAACGCCTGTGAGCGCCGAGCCGCCTGGCCGGCCAGACCGCGCCGGTCCAGATAGGCGACAGCGCGTTGCTCGGTCTGGTCGCGCGCCGGCAGCAGCCGCGATCGATCCTCCAGCCAGGCATCGGTGAGCGCGCTGACCCGGCTCGCATCCAGCGCGTCACTGGCGAAGAAGAGGGCATCGGCGAAGTCGAGGATCGTCTGCGGGCGCCGCTCCAGATCCTCGGCCGGCGGGGCGGCCGGCGCCCCCAGCAATCCGCGTTCGAGTACGTCGAGGTGCTGGGCCGCCGACGAGGCGGCGACCGGATAGGGATGCAGCCGCGAGGCCGCCGCGACAGCAGCGGAGACCCGGTCGGTCCCGTTGCGCTGGTCGAAGCGAGACGACAGGTCGCGAGCCGTGGCGTCCAGGTCCGCGATCACCTCCGCGATCGGGACACCGCCGAGGCGGCGTGGCAGCAGGTTGTGGGCCCGGCCGGTGCGGAGCACCCGAGCCACGATCGACGCGGCGTGCATCCGGTCTCGATCGTCGAGTCCCTCATCGATCTGCGCAGCCACATCCAGAGCCAGCCGGACCGCGGCACCCACCCGACCCGCCCGCGCCAGATAAATCACGTGGTCGGCAGCGGCCGCGGTGAAACGCGCTCGCCCCGCGACCAGCGGCCAACCAAGTCGGTGGAACCTCTCGGCCGCATCCACATCGCCCACACGCATCGCCCAGTCCGCGGCCGCGCCATAGAGACGGTGCGGTTCCTCGCCACAGCGTTTGCGGCCCTGCAGGACCACCTCGGCGTGCGCCAGCGCGCCAGCGTGGTCGCCATCGAGGGCGATCGTGCGGGCCTGCTCGGCCAGATCGCACACGGCACAGTCCGACAGGCGATCACGTGGGCTGCCAACCCACGCCTGGAACCACCTCTGCGCGACCTCGTCGGACTCGACGTCCCTGGCCAGCAGGGTGCGGTGTTTGGCATACATGTTGGGCGAGACACCTTCGGCGCGATAGCGCTGCTCGATGTCGGCGTACACGCGATGGATGATCTTGAGCGGAATCTTGGCCGAGCGACGGGTCCGCGCCAGTGCGTAGCGGCACTCCCAGAGCACCTCGAACCGCTGGCGCTCGGTGATCGCGCTGTCCTCGTCACCGAGGTGGTTGAGCAGCCAGGACAGGTGGGGCAGCTCCTGCTCGCCAGGTTGGGCGTTCTCATAGACCGCCACCAGATTGATCCGCGCCTGGATCTGTTGCACCTGGTTGCCGATCTCGTCGGCGAGCGCGAGGGTGTGCTCAGCAGCGGCTACCTGCTCGCGGCCGGGTGGCTGGGCATCGACATCGCGCAGGGCGCGGTCGACCTCAGCCGACGGGTCCCCAACACCCTGCACGCCAACAACTCCTTGTTGCCAACCCCCTGAAAGACCTCCCCCCGAGGTCCATGAGGACTCTACGGCCCGGCGGTGCTTCCGCCCACTCGGACATTTCTCGCATTTCGGGGCATCGGGGTCCGTTCTGGTCCGATCGGCTAGCGTCGCTCATCACATGTCCCCCTCGCTGCTGTGGCTGCGGCGCGACCTGCGCCGAGCCGATCACCCGGCGCTGGCCGAAGCCAGTGCCGCGGGGCCGGTCGCGCCGCTGTTCGTCGTGGATCCGGTGCTGTGGGCCAGCAGCGGTGTGCCTCGCCGGGCATGGGTGGCCGCGACCGTGCTGGCGCTGCGCGAGGACTGGGGTGGTGCGCTCGGCGTACGCCTAGGGAAGGCGGGTGATGTGGTCCCGCAGGTGGCGGCGGAGATCGGTGCCACAGCGGTGCATGTCACCGGTGAGACGACTCCGTACGGGACGGCCCGAGACGCCGTGGTGCGATCGCGACTGGAGGTGCCCTGGATCGAGACAGGATCGGCGTACGCGGTGACCCCCGGCAGGGTGGGAAGAAGTGACGGGTCGGCGTATCGGGTGTTCGGAGCGTTCGCACGGGCATGGTTCGAGCACGGATGGCCGAGCCCGGCCGAGTCGGGTCCGGCGAAGGTTCTCGAAGTCGGTTCGGATCCCGCGGCACTTGATCTGCTGCACCGAGCCGCGACCGAAGTCACGCTGCCGGCAGCCGGAGAGGCCTCCGCATGGCGTCGATGGGCGGAGGTCCTCCCCCGCCTGGAGGAGTACGCCGACCAGCGCGATCGGCCCGACCTGGACGGCACCTCGATGCTTTCGCCCCACCTGAAGGTCGGTTCGATCCATCCGCGCAGCCTGCTCGCCGACCTGGATCTCTCCAACCACGGACACCGCGTGTTCGCCACCGAACTGGCATGGCGGGAGTTCTATGCCGACCTGCTCCACCGCGCGCCGACCAGCGCCTGGGCAGATCTTCGTCCCCTCTCGATGCAGCACGACGACTCCCCCGATGCCCGCGACCTGTGGCAGCGCGGCCACACCGGCTACCCCATCGTCGATGCCGGGATGCGCCAACTGGCCGAGACCGGGTGGATGCACAACCGGGTGCGGATGATCACGGCCAGTTTCTTCTGCAAGGACCTCCACGAGTGGTGGCCCCGCGGGGCACGGTGGTTCCTGAATCAGTTGATCGACGGGGACGTCGCCAGCAACAGCCACGGGTGGCAGTGGACAGCCGGCACCGGCACCGATGCGGCGCCGTACTTCCGGATCTTCAATCCGGTCCTCCAAGGCAAGCGGTTCGACCCTCACGGCGACTACGTCCGCCGGTGGGTTCCCGAACTGGCCCACCTGAGCGGCGCCACGGTCCACGAGCCGTGGCGCTCACCCGACGGCTATGCCCACGGCTACCCGCAGCGCATGGTCGACCATGCCGCGGAGCGCGCCGAGTCGCTGCGCCGCTACCGCGGGGAGTGAAGCGCGGCCTCGATGTCGTCGGCCAGTGACTCCGGCGTCGTCGTCGGTGCGTAGCGCTTGATCACTTGGCCGTCACGGCCGATCAGGAACTTGGTGAAGTTCCACTTGATCTTGTCCCCGAGCAGGCCGCCCTTCTGCTGGCGGAGCCAGACGAACAGCGGGTGCGCGTCCTTGCCGTTGACGTCGACCTTGTCGAACATCGTGAACGTGACCCCGTAGTTGAGCTGGCAGAACTCGCCGATCTCGTCAGCCTCGCCCGGCTCCTGCTCGCCGAACTGGTTGCATGGGAAGCCGAGCACGGCCAGTCCTTGGTCGGCATAGCGCTTGTGGAGTTCCTCCAGGCCCGCGTATTGCGGGGTGAAGCCGCACTTGGAGGCGGTGTTGACCACGAGCACCACCTTGTCGGCGTACGCCGAGAGCGGCTGGTCCTTGCCGGCAAGAGTCGTGGCGGTGAAATCGGACAAGCTGGTCATACGTCTCTCCATCGTTGGGAAGTAGTCACTTTGGGTCTGGCGCGGGCGCACAGAAGTGTCAAGAGTGCCAGGCATGAGTACATTCCTGGAGTTGCGGGTCCACGGCGTCCACGGCACCCCACCAGCGGACATGTTGGGGGTCGACGACGTCGAGCAGGTGGCCGGCGACACCATCACCGGCATCTACCGGCCCAAAGGCACTATCCCCGGCCGGACGATTCCAAACGATTCGGCGGTCGAGGCGTACTCGTGGGGGGCGCTGACCTCGGGCACCAAGAGCGTCCTGTCGGTGGTCCAGCGAATGCTCTGGTTGACGCTGCTGCCGTTCGCGCTGGCCAACGTGGCCGCCTGGGCGCGCCTCACCGCGGGCACCGACACCTGGCGCTCACGAGTCTCCGGCGCGGGGGTCCGGCTGTTCGCTCTCACCCTGTCGGTCTTCTTGATCCTCACCCCCGCCCTCCTCTTCAGCGACCTGTTCGCCTGGCAGTGCTTCCAGTCCGGCACCGTGTCATGTCCCTCGATTCCGGCGCCGCTGCAGGTCCTGGCCGGGTGGCAGCCGTCTCAGCGGCTTGCCGTCGGCATGATCCCCGCGCTTGCCGTGATCGCACTGCTGTGGTGGCTCTCCCGCCTCACTCATGCGCGCTACGAGGACGTGCCCGACCCGCAGGCCCGGCTGCTGGCCAGCGGTTCCTCACAGGATGACCTCCTGGTCCGTCACCCGAGGATGTTCAGCGGCCAGCAACGCACTGCGGCCCTTCGCGACCTGCATGCCGCGGCACAGTTGTCGACCGTCACTGGGTTCACCGCAGTCCACGTCGCTGCGCACAGCCAGTCGTGGCCGCCATGGACGTTCGCCGTCATCGCAGTCCTGAGTCTGGGCTGCGCCATGGTCTTGGTCAGCCGTCGCCACCCCCACGACATCGACCTGCCTTCACCGAACCAGTTGAGGGACTACAGCCCCTACGCGCGCCGGTTGCGACTCGTCGCGTTCGCGGCCACGGTGGTGTGGTTCGGGATCCTGCTTCTAGGGAGGCTGGATGTGACCGAGCGCGGTCAGTTCACCGGCCACAACGTGTGGTTCATCGGCGCCATGTTGATGCTGACCGCGACCCACATCCTGGTGATCGGATTCGAGCGCCGACCGCGCCTCACCGTCGTGGCTCTGGTCATCTTCCTGCTGCTGGTGGCGGGGGGCGCGTGGCTGTGGAACGAGAAGCACGGACTCGGCCCACGGCAGATCGTGATCGCCGCGTTGGTCAGCAGTCTCTTCTGGGTGGCCATGGCGACGATGCATCGCCTCAGCGATTCCAATCACGCCGACGCGGCCCTGCCTGCGGGCTCGACCGCGTGGCGCGGTGCCAGTGCCTCGGTCCTCATGGGTGCCGCGGCCTGGATCACGCTGCTGTTCACCTCGACGGCGGTCACCTTCACGGCCAACTACCTCAACGGGCCTGACCAAGGACCCGGCGACCTGATCTCGGACAGCAGGATCGCTCCTGCCATCTCCACCCCGGATTCGAGCAAGGCGTACGTCGCCTTGGGCGACCTGACCGTGTCCGACGCACTGGTCACAGTGAGGGATGGGGAGGTGATCGTGCGGTCCGGGGCGATCTCGGCTGATCGCTTCACCAGTCCAGGGGCCGACCTGCGACTAACCGTGCCGACGCTCACGACCCGAGCAGCGAAGATCGACCCCGGCAAGGCCACGACGCTCCACCTGGTCGACGTCTGCCTCGTCCCCGATGTCAGCACCGCCAAGGAGTGCGTCAGGGGTTCGGACAGCGGCGCAGATCTGCAGTTCGTCAGCGACGCCGATCTTGATCTCGACTTGCGCTACATCACCGTCAAGGCCGCGGACCGGCCGGTCGGACTGGTGGCCACCACACCGATCAGTGCGCATCTGGCCATTCCTCAGGTGCTCATCTGGACGCCACTGGCCCAGTTGGTGTGGTTGGTCGGCGGACTCGTCCTCGTAGCCCTTGCCCTGGTACGCATGCGACCGATGCAAAGAACCGTGAATAACGCCGCTGACGACGACAAGGCCTTGCAGCGGCAGTATCGACACGCTGTCGCGTCCGCCCGAGTACGCGCTGCCATCGCCCACCGCGTCGAGGCGCTCATGGACATCTTCGGGTACTTCACCACCTGGTTGCTCCTGGTCCTGATGTCGTTGACCTTCAGCGGGTTGGCACCCTGGCAACTCTTCGGCCCGGGCAATCCCTGGGGCGACTGGTCGGGGCTGGCACGGTCGGTCACCGACCTCAGCCTGTGGGTGGCCCTGGGTTCGTGCCTTCTGTTGATCGCGTTGGCGAGCCGGATCCGATCCAGCGAAGACACCCGCCGCGCGGTGGCTGTGGTGTGGGATCTCGCCACCTTCTGGCCACGCATCGCGCACCCGCTGGCACCGCCCTGCTACACCGAGCGCGTGGTCCCCGAGATCTCCAAGCGGGTCCGGTGGGCACGAGTCATGCAGCCCGACGGCATCGTCGTCCTGGCCGGGCACAGTCAGGGCTCGCTGATCGCGGCCACCGTCGCCAGCCGACTCAACAACCTGGACAAACTGCGGCTGCTCACATTCGGCAGCCAGATCCGTGGCCTCTACGGAAGAGTCTTCCCGCGCGTGTTCGGCCCCGACGCGATGGGGTACGCCGCCAGCACTCCGACCCGCCTGAGCAAAGCCATGCCCGATGCGCTCGACGACGGCAGCGGCTACCCCCAAGCGGTGCCACCTGCGCCTTCGGCGCCATCGCTGCGGGCCCGACTGGAGGCGGCACGTCCGCCAGGCAGCAGGTCACCGGCTTGGGTCAACCTCTTCCGCCGCACGGACCCCTTGGGGTTCCGGGTCTTCGCCGACGGCGACAGCACGATCGATCTGCCGACCGAGGAGATCACCGGCGGCGTCGACGATCCCAACCCGCCTTTGCGCGGCCACGGCGGCTACATGTTCTCCCAGCGCTATCTCGAGACCGTCCAGGCCTGGACCGGAGAGACCCCACTGCCTCCGCCTTCCGGCATTGCTCCGCTGCCGCGGACCATCCCCACCTAGTTGCCCAGCCCACGCCTTGCCGCGGGCCCCGGTCACCGACACTGCCAGCGGGAAACTCGCCCGCCGACCCGAACTCGACAAAGCCCTCCTCATCGCACGAACCGGCGACCAACTCGTGGTCACCAAACTCGACCGGCTCGGCCGATCACTCACCGATCTGATTGCCCTGTCTGACCACCTGCAGAAGATCGGGGTCGACCTGGTCGTCCTCGACCAGGGCATCGACACCTCCACCGCAGTCGGCAGAATGTTCTTCCAGATCCTCGGCGCGATCGCCGAGTTCGAACACGCCCTCCTAGTCGAGCGCACCAAAGACGGACTCGCGGCCGCCCGAGCCCGCGGCCGCCTCGGCGGCCCGAAACCCAAACTCGGCAAACGTCAGGCCGCACTCGCCCGCGCCATGTACGACGAGACCGACGACGACGGGAAACGCCGCTACACCGTCCAACACATCGCCAACGAGTTCAGCGTCTCCCAACCCACCATCTACCGCTACCT
>CALMLL010000056.1 GCA_937868075.1 uncultured Marmoricola sp.
TTCGACCACGGGCCGGGCCCGCATCGGTTACGTGCCGCAGGAAATCGCCCTCTATTTGGATCTCAGCGGCCACCAGAACCTCGCCTTCTTCGCCCGCCTCTACGGGCTCAAAGGGGCAGGAGCAAAAGCCCGCATTGACCAGGTGCTGGACATCGTCGGCCTCACAGACCGGGCCGGGGACCGCGTGGAGCACTACTCCGGCGGCATGCAACGCCGGCTCAACATCGCCGCCGGTCTCTTGCACCAGCCGGACCTCTTGATCCTCGACGAGCCGACCGTGGGCATCGACCCGCAGAGCCGTAACATGATCCTGGAGGCGGTGGCATCGCTTGGCCGCGACGGCATGAGCGTGCTCTACACCACCCACTACATGGAAGAGGCCGAGCGACTGTGTGCCCGCGTGGGCATCGTCGATCACGGACGGCTCCTAGCCTGCGGGAGCAGACGCGAACTGGTCCAACTCATTGATGGCCAGGACCAGGTGCTGCTCAGCGTGACCGGTGATGCCGCCGCGGTGGCCGCGCGTCTTCAAGAAGCGAAGGTGGTGACCAGCGCCCAGGCCACCTCGACCAAAGAGATCGCCTGCGTCACGACCGATGCCTCCTCCAAACTGTCCCCGATCATCGCTGCCGTGACCGAATCCGGAGCCACGGTCACCGACCTGCGGGTGCTGGAGCCGACTCTCGACGCGGTGTTCTTGGCCATCACCGGCACCGCGCTGCGGGACTAGAGGTCACGATGATCTGGACACTGCTGATGCGCGACCTGGGCTCACGCCTGCGCGATCGATCGGCGCTCGTGCTTGCCGTGATCGCGCCGATCGCCCTGGTCACCGTCTTATCACTGCTCATGGGCGGACCCGACACCAAGAAGATCCCGGTCGGCTTCGCCCCCGACAGCGCCTCCACGGTCAGCAAGGCCCTTCAAGACGGCCCGCTGCAACAACTCACCGATGACGACGTGATCGCCCTCACGATGTACGCCGACCGCGCCGAGATCACGAAGGCCATCGACAAAGGCACCGTCGATGCCGGCATCGCGGTCGACGGAGACTCGGTGGACGTGATCAAGGGCGGCGGCATCGTCGCCGGGGCCATCGCCGAGGCGGTGGCGCGCTCGACTGCAGCCGCCGTCGACGGAGTCACCACCGCGGTCGCCGCCGATCGGATGCGGGGTGGCAAGGCCGACCCCGAGACCCTCGCCAAGGCGGTCCTTGCCGCGAAGCCGGCCCTCGATCTGGGCGATGCCACACCCGTGGGCGTGCTCGACACCAAAGCCCAGTTGGCCGCTGGGATGGCCACCCTGTTCCTCTTCTTCGCCGTCCAGTTCGGCGTGCTCGGACTCCTGGAGGAACGGCGCAGCGGCACGCTGCCCCGACTCCTGGCTGCTCCTCTGGCTCCGTGGAAGATCCTGGCCAGCAAGGTGCTGACCAGCCTGGTCCTGGGGCTGATTTCGATGACCCTGCTGATCAGCTATTCCTCGCTGGCCTTGGGCGCCCACTGGGGTAACTGGGTCGGGGTGTCCGTGCTGACCGTCTCCGGGGTCCTGGCTGCGGTAGCAACGGTGACTCTGGTCGCTGGAGTGGCCAAGAGCAGTGAGCAAGCCGCGGCCATTCAAGGCATGCTGGCCATGGGTCTGGCGATCCTCGGCGGCTCGTTCTTCTCGGTCGCAAGATCGGGTGGGATCGCGGCCATCCTGAGCCGGATCACCCCCCATTACTGGTACGGCGAGGGCCTGGCCCGACTGGCCGAGGGCGGGACTCTCACGGCGATCCGAACCCCGGTGCTGGTCCTGCTGGCATTCGCGCTGGTGGTCGGGGTGCCCGGACTGATGTTGGCGAAAAGGACGGTGCGGGCATGAGTTCGCCAACAGGTCCCATCGCCACCGTGAGCGCCCTCGTCAGGGCCAACCTGCAACGCCTGTTGCGCGAGAAGTCCAACTACTTCTTCATCTTGGCCCTGCCCTTGATGATCGTGTTCGCCCTCGGTGTGGCTGTCGCCGATTCGGCCACGTCGTCGTTGATCGGGGTCGTCAACGAGACCGGTAGCCAGACCGCCAGCGCGTTTCGCCACCGCCTCAACGCCGCGGATTCGGTCCGCCTGGTCGACATGTCCTCCGAGGCTGACCTGCGCCTGGCCATCGCCCGCAAGGCCGTGGACGCCGGCTATGTGGTGACCGGATCCGAGGGCCATCTCAAGGTCGAGTGGTTTGCCGCCCCCGAGGCCAATCTGGAGTTGCGCTCGATCCTGCAGTCGGCGCTGACCGAGACCAATGTGCGCGGCCAGGTGGCTCAGGTGGTGGCCGACCAGGAAAGGGTGCCGCTGACCGAGGCGACCGACCTGGCTGACAAGGCCGCCGAGATCGCACCCAAGGTGGAGGTCAAGGTCTCCCACGACGATGACGCCGGCTCGATCGCCGGGGCGATCAGGTCCTCCCTGGCCGGAGGTCAACTGACCCTGTTCCTCTTCCTCACAGCGATGGCCGGCTCTGGTTATCTGCTCACCAGCAGGCTCTATGGGGTTACCCGGCGTACCCAGGCCGCCCCGGTGCGCATCGGATGGATCATCCTCGGTGAGGCGCTGGGCCGCTTCGTGGTCGCGCTGATCCAGGCCGCGATCATCTTCTTCGGGTCGATCCTGCTCTTCGGGGTCGACTGGAAAGAACCGCTGGCCGTGTGGCTGCTGTGCCTGGGGATGGGCATGGTCGGCACCGGAGCAGCGATGCTGCTGGGAACTGTTGGTCGCAGCGAACAACAAGTCGGTGCGATCGCCACGACGCTCTCGTTGGTGCTGGCAGCCATCGGCGGATCAATGCAGCCGCTGGCGTTCTTCCCGGACACGATGCGCACACTTGCCTTCCTCACCCCGCACGCGTGGATGAACGACGCCTTGTGGACGATCCTGGTCAAGGGCGGTGGCCTCGCCCAGGTCTGGCCGGCGATCTTGGTGTTGGTTGCCGAAGGCTTGGCGCTCCTGGGACTGGCCACGTGGATGATGCGGCGCTCGTTGCGCTGACCGAGCGGGTGCGCCCGTTGGGGCCGGAGAGGATCTACCCGGGGGGCCAGCTGAAGCCGCGGCCACCCAGCACGTGCAGGTGCACGTGGAAGACGCTCTGGCCGGCGTCGGGGCCGGTGTTGAAGACGAGCCGGTAGTTCTCCCCCAGGCCCTCGTTGCCGGCGACGACGCCGGCGGCATTGACCAACGCCGCCACCAACTGCGGTTGCTCGCTGGCCAACATCGCCGCGTTGGCGTGATGCTCTCGTGGTACGACGAGCACATGGGTGGGCGCCTGCGGGTTGACGTCACGGAAGGCGAGGGTGTGGTCGTCCTCGTGCACGACATCGGCCGGAAGGTCGCCGGCCACGATCCGACAGAACAGGCAGGTCGCATCGGCATTACTGGTCATCGCTTCAGGATAGGCCCGCGACGCGTACCGTGTGGGCGTGGAGTCGCGCAGATGGGGGCCGGTCCTGGCCGTGGTGCTCACGGTGCTGACCGTGCTGGTGGTGGCCACCAGCCTCGTGAGGATCAATCCGCCGACGCGAGCCGAGCGGCCTGACGAGCCCGATCTGAGCGGGGAACGGTCAATGAACGTGACCACCTACCTGGTCACCGACACCTCACTCGGTCCCCGACTGGTTTCCGAACTCGTCTCGGTGGTCCCGCCTGCCCCAGGCAAGTGGAGCGGCAAGGTGCCGGCACCCTTGGTGGCCGCGCTGACAGCCGCTGTGAAAGGCACCAGCAGCGACCCCGACTACCGCTCCGCCTTCCCGGAGGGAACGACCGTGGAGGTCAGCCTGACCGCCGACGAGCGTCTGCTTGTCGATCTTGGAGGTGTCGACGCGACCGTCTCCTACGGACCCGACGACGCGCTCGCCATGGACGCCATCGCACGCACGGCCGCAGCCAACCGCAACGTGGCCGATGGGCTGATCGTTGCCGTCGATGGTCGCCCGCTGAAGAAACTGTGGGGCCACCCGGTTGCCGACGTACCGGGCCCGGATGCCGAGGTGCTGGCCCCGGTCCAACTTGCCCGACCGGCCCAGGGGGACAAGGTCGGGACCACCTTCGCCATCACGGGCACCGCTCTGACACCCGACGGCCTGGTCACGTGGGCGCTGCTACGCGAGGAGACCGTGGTCCAGCACGGCACGACCAGTGCCGAACCGGGAACGCGAAGCCCCTTCTCCATCCAGGTCAAAGCGCCCCCCGGCACCTACGTGGTGCAGGTGAGCGTCAACCCCGGCCCCGAGGCCAACACCAACCTGCCCGACCGGGACAACAAGTTCATCGAGGTGCGTTAGCCCCAGCGACGCGTGCGGGCGAGCAGGGCGGCAACGGCTGCGACCCCCGCCGTCGAGGTGCGCAGGACCGAGGATCCCAGCCGCACCGGTTCGGCTCCAACAGCGGAGAACGCGGCCAATTCTGCGGGCGTGATTCCACCCTCGGGGCCCACCACCACGACGATGGTCCCCCGTCCCGGGATGGGGAGGTTGCCGATCGGTCCGGAGGCCTCCTCGTGGAGCACCACCGGGACCGAGCATCTTTCCAGCAACCCGACCACGTCGGCGGTCGAGGCCAGTCCGGTCACCTCGGGGAAGCGTGGCCGGCGGGCTTGCTTCGCGGCTTCGCGGGCCGTGGCTCGCCACTTCGCGAGGTGCTTGTCGGCTCGGTCGCCGCGCCAGCGGCTGACACAGCGATCCGCGGCCCAGGGCACGATCACGTCGGCGCCGACCTCGGTGAGCACCTCCACGGCCAACTCGGCCCGATCGCCCTTCGGAATGGCTTGTACGACGGTGACCCGGGGCTCCTCTGCCGGCGAGACACCGGCCTTCTCGACCAGCGCCGTCAGGCTCGACTTGTCCACCGCGGATACCCGGCATGTAGCGATCGCGCCGGCGCCGTCGGTGAGCACCAACTGCTCCCCCACCCGCAGTCGTCGCACGACCACGGCGTGGCGTCCCTCGTCGCCCTCGAGGCGGACCTCCTGGCCCGCGGTGAGTGCGGCGGCGTCGGCGTACACGAAGAAGGGCAGGCTCATCGGAAGGCGTCCTTGAGTCGGTCGAACACGGACTTGGAGGATTCTTGGAGGCGGCCCTCGACCGAACTCTCCTGACGCAATTGCGCCAACTCGGTGAGCAACTCGCTCTGCCGGGCGTCCAGTCTGGTCGGGGTCTCGACCACGACCGTGACCACGAGGTCGCCTCGGCGGCCGTCTCGCAGGCTGGGCACGCCCTGACCGCGGATCACGGTCTCGGTTCCGGACTGGGTGCCCGGTTTCACCTCGAGCGTCGTCGACTCGTCGTGGTCCTCGCCAAGGTCGGCTTCGAGGAGTGGCAGCGTCAGCGTGGTGCCCAGGGCGGCTGCGGTCATCGGCACGATGACCGAGCACAGGAGGTCGGTACCTCGCCGGGTGAACTGTGGGTGTGGGCGCACGTTGATCTCGACGTAGAGATCCCCGGGCTGTCCCCCGCCGGGTCCGATCTCGCCTTCACCGGTCAGTTGGACGCGGGTACCGGTGTCGACGCCGGCCGGGATCTTGACGTTGAGGTTGCGCCGAGACCGCACGCGGCCATCACCGGCGCACTCCCGGCACGGATCGGTGATCACCTCGCCGTAACCGCGGCACGTGTGACAGGGCCGCACCGTGCGGATCTCGCCCAGGAAACTTCGCTGGACGTGTTGCACCTCGCCACGACCGTGACAGGTCTCGCAGGTCACCGGGGACGTCCCAGCAGCCGCCCCCGATCCGGCGCAGGTCGAGCAAACGACCGCCGTGTCCACCTTGAGCGCGTGCGTGCTGCCGAAGGCAGCATCGGCGAGGTCGATATCGAGACGCACGAGGGCGTCCTGTCCCCGCCGCTGACGAGGCCGCGGCCCGCGTCCTCCGCCACCGGTCTGGCCACTGAAGAAGGCGTCCATGATGTCGGTGAACGAGAAGCCCGCCCCCTGGCCGAACCCCTGTGCGGACCGGAACGGGTCGCCGCCGAGGTCGTACATCCGCCGCTTCTCAGGGTCGCTGAGCACCTCGTAGGCCGCAGAGACCTCTTTGAACTTGTCCTGTGCGGCCGGGTCCGGGTTGACGTCGGGGTGGTACTGGCGGGCCATCCGCCGATAAGCCTTCTTGATGGTGTCGGCATCGGCGTCTTTGGCCACACCAAGGGTTGCGTACGGGTCCACTCACTCCAACTTTCGGGGCTGTCAGGCCTATGACTCGGCCAAGATGGCCGACAAGTAACTGGCGACCGCGCGAACTGCGGCCATGGTGCTGGGGTAGTCCATGCGGGTCGGCCCAACGATGCCCAGGGCCGCGATCGAGGCGCTCGCCGGCCCGTATCCGCTGGCCACGACCGAGGTGCTCGACAACTCCTCGACCGGGCCTTCGTGACCGATGCGGACCGTGACATCACTGGAGTTGGTGGCCGCGCCGAGGAGGCGCAACAGCACCACGTGCTCCTCGAGGGCTTCGAGTAAGGGCCGAATGGTGGTGTCGAAGCCCTCACCGAAGCGGGCCAGGTTGGCGGTGCCGCCCACGAGGACGCGTTCATCGGAGCGGTGATCCGACATGGCATCGACCAGGACCGCCGTCACGCGGCGTACGGCGTCGGCGGACTCGGGCGGACAGTGGTCGGGCAACTGGGCCAACACCTGGGATGCCTCGTCGATGCGTCGCCCCTGCGCGGCCTGGAGCACCAGGATCCTGACCGTGGCCAGCAAGGCGTCATCGACCTCGTCTGCCAGGTCCACCACCCGCTGCTCGACGCGGCCCGAACTCAAGATCAACACTAGGAGCACTCGGTTGGAGGTGAGGGCAACGACCTCAATGTGCCGCACCGTCGAACTCGACACGGTGGGGTATTGAACGATGGCCACCTGGCGGGTCAGTTGAGCCAGCAGGCGCACGCTGCGATGCACCACATCGTCGAGGTCGACCGCACCGTTGAGGAACGTCTCGATGGCCCGACGTTCGGCGGCCGACATCGGCTTGAGGCCGTGCAGTCGATCGACGAAGAGTCGATAGCCGGCATCGGTGGGCACTCGCCCGGCACTCGTGTGCGGCTGGGTGATCAGCCCCTCCTCCTCCAATGCCGCCATGTCGTTGCGGATCGTGGCCGGGGAGACGCCGAGACGGTGGCGTTCGACAAGGGTTTTGGAGCCCACCGGTTCCTGCGTCGCCACGTAGTCCTGGACGATGGCTCGAAGGACGGCCAACCGACGCTCTTCCAGCATGGGTGACCTCCTTGGACGCTCGCGGTGAGGTTTGGCACTCGTGTTACCTGAGTGCCAATAGTACGGTGCCAGGCATGGCGTTGACGCACGATAGTGGGCTTGTCGAGGTCGTCGACCGAGTCTGGGTGTCCAGGCATTCGTGGTTCGACATGAATCTCACCGTCATCGCCGGCACTGCTGGGTTGGTCGTCATCGACACGCTGCCTTCTGACCGCGCGGCACGCACGGCCATCGCTGACCTTCGCCGAAAGCTCAATCAGCCGGTGGTCGCCATCATCAACACCCATGAGCACTTCGACCACGTTCTTGGCAATGCGACCTTCAAAGAAGTGTGGCCCGAGGCATCGCTGATCGCCCACGAAGTAGCGGCGTCCAGAACGGTGGTGGCAGCCGAGGCGGTGCGCCGCCTGTACGAAGCCGATCCAGATGAGCCGGGTCGCGATGAGGTGTTGGCCACGGAGCCGCTGGCCGCCGATGACACCTTCGCCTCGGTGCGAGTGCTCGACCTCGGCGACCGAGCCCTTGAGTTGGTGCACCCGGGGCGGGGCCACACGGCCGGCGACATCGTGATCCACGACCCCACCGCAGGAGTGCTCGTGGCCGGGGATCTGGTGGAGGAGAGCCAAGACCGCGGCGGCGCTCCCGGGTTCGGGACCGAGTCCCATCCGTTCGAGTGGCCACTGACCCTCGACGTGGTGCTGAACATGACCAGGGACGACACACTCGTCGTCCCTGGTCATGGCGCCATCGTGGATCGGGCCTATGTCGAGGAGCAGCGGGCCCACCTCGGCGTGATCGCCGAGACCATCCGCGACCTCGCCGGGAGAGGCGTCTCGGCGGCTGCTGCCCTCGATGCTGCGCAATGGCCGTACCGGCGAGAGTTCCTCGGCGACGCGATCACTCGTGGGTACGCCGACCTTCCGAACTCGGCCAAACGGCTACCTCTGCTCTAGGCGCTCAGCTGTCGGCGTCCTCGGCGAGGATCGTGTAGAGCTCGCGACTGGCCGTAGCAATCACAGTGAGTGCCTGCTCCTGCTGCGCCGGGGTGCCGGTGGCCATCACCTGGCTCATCGCGCCCATCAATTGCTTGACCTGGCGCATGACCGAGGCGACCGAGTCCGATCCTTCCTCGAAGGAGGTCCAGACCGCGGCGATCTCCTCGGCGTTCTCCTCGGCGTAGTTGCGTCCGTCGGGGGTCAGGCCCAGGACTTTGCGGCCGCCTTCGTGGCTGATTTCGACCAGGCCCTCGTCTTCGAGTTGGGCCACGGTGGGGTAGATCGAGCCGGGGCTTGCTTTCCATGCTCCGTCGGTGCGCTCGGCGATCGCCTGGATCACCATGTAGCCGTTGAGCTTGTCATCGGCCTTGGCCAAGACGTCGATGATCGCGTGACGGACGTCGCCGCGTCGGGCGCGGGGCCCTCCCCGACGGCCGCCCGGGCCGAATCCGAAACCGGGACCGAAATCGGGCCCCCATCCGGGACCACCGCGGCGCCCGTGACGGTGCCGGCGGACCCGTTCGGGGCCGGGACCGAATTCAGTGAACGGCGGACGGTAACGAGGCTTGTTGGGGTGCATCATGTCGAGACTCCTTTCGTGTGCGGTTCGCAGCCTCCTTGACTTTGCGGAGACCTTGCGAGCCATCTCGATGTGTTGACGATATATCGTTATGCATCGCAACACAAGTCCGGTCACCTCCGCGTGGCCGTAGCATCCGCGAGCGATCCGGCCGATACCGTGGCGCGGTGGCTGCAGATCGTTACGGCTCCGACGTCTTGAACAGCGACTGGCGCATGCCGGCGCGCGGGCGGGCGGTGGAGATCGAGGCCGACCTCGGACTCGTGGTCGAGGAGGTCACTACCGACTGGTGCGGTGAGATCGTGCGGGTCGAACGCGACCTCGACACCCTCACCCTGGAAGACCGCCACCATCGTCAACGCACCTTCCCTCTCGGCCCCGGGTTCCTGCTCGAGGGCGTGCCGGTGATCCTGCGCGCTCCTTCGAAGAAGGCTCCCCCGACAGCTTCACGCACCGCCAGCGGATCAGTCGCAGTCCCGAGGACGCGAGCTCGGGTAGCCCGTGCCAGCCGAATCTTCGTCGAGGGCAAGCACGATGCCGAACTCGTCGAGAAGGTCTGGGGAGACGACCTACGCATCGAAGGCGTGGTGGTGGAGTACCTCGAAGGGATCGACGACCTCGGCCGACACCTCGCCGATTTCCGCCCCGGACCGGAGCGCCGGGTCGGGGTGCTCGTGGACCATCTGGTCAGCGGGTCCAAGGAGAGTCGGATCGCCCAGGAGGTTCGCCGGGGCCCGCATGGCACCCATGTGCTGATCGTCGGACACCCCTATGTCGACGTGTGGCAAGCCGTGAAGGCCAGCAGCCTCGGCATCCGGGAGTGGCCGACCATTCCGCGCTCGATGGAGTGGAAGAAGGGTGTCTGTCAGGCCTTCGGCTGGCCGCACCGCGACTACGCCGATGTCGCCAAGGGGTGGCGCCGCATCCTCAGCAAAGTGACCTCCTACGCCGACTTGGAGCCCGACTTCCTGGGACGCGTCGAAGAACTCATCGACTTCGTCACCGAACCCGCCTAGTCCACCAGGCGCCGGACCACCGCGTCGGCCAGCAATCGACCCTCGCGAGTGAGGACGAGGTGGCCGTCGCGGGTGCGGACCAAGCCGTCACCGATCAAGGACTCCACCTGGGGGGCACGCTCGGCCAGCACCTCCATCGGGAGGCCGTCGGCCAACCGGATCTCCAGGAGAACGCGCTCGAGCCAGCGGGTCGAGGGGTCCAACTCCTCGCGATCTTGAGCCGGCGACAACCCTGCGGCCAGCCGGTCGGCGTACGCCGTGGGCCGCTTGAGGTTCCACCAGCGCACCCCGCCGATGTGGGAGTGCGCGCCCGGACCGATCCCCCACCAGTTGTCACTGCGCCAGTAATGCAGGTTGTGTCGGCACCGGGCGCCTGGGCGAGCCCAGTTGGACACCTCGTACCACTCCAGCCCGGCCGCCTCCAGCACCGCGTCAGCGGCGAGGTACTTGGCGGCCATCTGGTCATCGTCGGGTGCGGCGATCTCGTGCCGGCGCACGCGGCGAGCCAGGGCGGTGCCGTCCTCCACGATCAAGGAGTACGCCGAGACGTGGTCCGGCTCGGTGGCCACAGCCGCCTGGAGGGAGCGCTGCCAATCCTGGTCGGTCTCCCCCGGGGTGCCGTAGATCAGATCGAGGCTGACCTGGTCGAACCCGGCCTCGCGCGCCCACATCACGGCTTGGGCGACGCGCTCGGGATCGTGGGTGCGTTCCAGCACCCGCAGGACGTGCGGCACTGCCGACTGCATGCCGAAGGAGATACGGGTGAACCCGCCGTCGACCAGAGCGGCCAGGCTCTCCCGCGTGACGCTGTCGGGGTTGGCCTCGGTGGTCACCTCGGCCGAGGGTGCCAGACCCCAGGCTCCCCGGGCTCGGTCGAGGAGGCGGACCAGGTCGCTGCTGGGCAGCAGGGTGGGGGTGCCGCCGCCGAAGAAGACGGTGTCCAGCGGTGGTGCGTTGTTCCCCAGGACCTCGGCGGCCAGGTCGATCTCGGCCAGCGCAGCCGTGACGTAGGAGGCGGGACTGGCCGTGGTCTCACCGGGGGCATAGGTGTTGAAGTCGCAATAGCCGCACCGCACCGCGCAGAACGGCACATGGACGTAGAGCGCCAGCGGCCGCAGGGCCAGCGATGCCAGCGCAGCCGAAGGCAGGTCGACGGGGGCGGACGTGCTGGTCACCTGGTGGTCGCCAGCCACATCACCTGGTAGGGCTTCAGTTCCACGTCGCCGTAAGGCGTCCACGTGAGCGGCTCCCCAGTGATGGCGTCCGGCAGGTTGTCGACGGCGTACTGATGGGCCCGATGACCGGGCCAGTAGCGCGTCTGTGGGGTGACGTTGTAGAGCCCGACGAACCGGCCGGCAGGGTGATGACGCACCGTGACCAACACCCCCGGATCGTCCACCTCGCCGATCTGGGTCTCCACGCTGGCGTGAAGGTGGGGCAGCCGTTTGCGGGCCCCGATCAACTCGACCAGGTCGGAGTACACCCGACCTCCGACCGTGCCGCGATCATGACGAGAAGCAGCCCGCCACCAGTCCAGGCGGGGACGATGAGCCCAGCGGTTGTCGTCCTCGTGGCCCTCCTCCTCGGCCCAGGCCGAGTCGTTGGGCTGGCCGAGTTCGTCCCCGCTCCAGATCACCGGAATGCCACCCCAGCCCAGGATCAGCGCGTGCGCCAGTCTGAGCATGCTGACGGCTCGCTCCACGTCGTGCCTGCTGGCCGCCGACTCCAGACCGACAAGGCTGGCGGCCGTGCCGGAAGTACGACGGTCGTCGTTGACCGGGTTGTACTGGAACACCAATCCTGTGGCATTGGACCCCGTGAAATCGCCGGAGTACCAGTGGGCGAGGAACCTGCGGTGCGCCTGTCCGCTGAGTCCGACGGCGGCCGCGTCCTCGTCCATGATCGCCCAGCCGATGTCGTCATGGCAGCGCAGATAGGTCAACCAGGTCGCCGTCACCGGTTTGGGCGGCAATTGGGCCAGCGCATGCACGGCCAAACGCACGTCCCGGGCGGCCAACATCGACCATATCTGGACCATGAGGGAGTTGTGATAGGCCAGATCGCTCACCTTGCCCGCATGAGCGCCGGTGCCGAGGTAGGCCAGCAACTTCGTCGGGGCCACGATCGCCTCAGCTTTGAAGGCCACGCTCGGGCAGGCGATCTTGGCCAGCGCCCGCAGCACCTGGGTCAGGGCATGCACCTCCGGCTGGCCCTGGCAGTCGGTGCCCTTGCGCTTCCAGATGAAGGCGATCGCATCGAGCCGGAACACGTCGACACCGGCGTTGGCGAGGTTCAAGATCACGTCGACGTATTCGTGCAACACGTCAGGGTTGGACCAGTTGACGTCCCACTGCCACTCGTTGAAGGTCGTCCAGACCCAGCCTGCGAGATCCTCGTCGTAGGTGAAGTTGCCGGGTGCGAAATCCGGGAACACCTCGGGCAGGGTGCGCTCATAGGCGTTGGGTTCGCGCCGGGTGCGATAGACGTAGAAGTAGTCGCGGTACTTCTGCTCCCCCGCCCGGGCGCGACGAGCCCACTCGTGCTCGCGGGCGACGTGGTTGAGCACCAGGTCCAGGACCAGGGACATTCCAGCCCCATGCAGTGAGGTGGCCAGATGCTCCAGATCGGCCATCGTTCCCAGGTCGGAGCGGACCGCTCGATAGTCCGCGACCGCGTAGCCGCCGTCGTTGTCGCCTTCGCGGGGCTGAAGCAACGGCATCAGGTGGAGGTAGGTGACGCCTAGGTCGCGGAGGTAGTCGATGTGGCCGGCCACGCCGTTGAGGTCGGTGCCGAACCGTTCGGTGTAGCAGGCATAGCCAACCATGTCGGGGCCTTGCAGCCAATCGGGCTGCAGGAGGCGGTCCAGGTCGCGGGCATGCAGGTGGTCCGGCCGACGGTCGTACGCCGTCCGGGCGACCTGGAGAAGGTCGAAGGAGATGGCATCGGCCCGTTTGCTGCCGTAGACCGCGCTCAGCCCGGCATGGAGGTCGGGGAACCACCGCTCGACCCGGGCGTTGAACATCGCGACCCGGGCCTGCGCCTGGGCGCTGGAATCAGCATGCGGAACGCGATCAGGGGAGGGTCCGGTTTGACCGGAACCCTCCCCCAGATCGGTTGACGACGTCGTCGTCATGTCACGCTCACCTCATGGGTTGCTAGGCGTACAGCGCGTCGATGTCGCTCTTGTAGTTGCCCTCGACGACCTTGCGCTTGACCTTCATCGACGGCGTGAGCTCTCCCGACTCCACGGTGAGATCGTGGTCCAAGATGATGTGCTTCTTGATGGTCTCCCAGCGGTTGAGACGCTTGTTGAGCTCATCGACGTAGCCCGCGACCATCTCCTTGCACTCAGGAGACGACACGATCTCGGCGTAGCTCTTGCCCTCCATCCCGTTGCGCGAGGCCCAGTCGGTGATGGCGTCGGGGTCGAGGGTGATCAGCGCGATGCAGTAGTTGCGCTCGTTGCCGTGCACCAGGAACTGGCTGGCGTAGGGGCAGACCGCCTTGAACTGCGACTCGATCGCCGAGGGCGCGATGTACTTGCCGCCGGAGGTCTTGAAGAGGTCCTTCTTGCGGTCGGTGATCTTGAGGTGGCCATCGGCGTCGAGTTCGCCGATGTCACCGGTGTGGAACCAGCCGTCAGGGTCCAACGACTCGGCCGTGGCCTCCTCGTTGTTGTGGTAGCCGTCCATCACGTGGGGACCACGGATCAGGACCTCGCCGTCCTCGGCGATCTTGACCTCCGAACCGGGGAAGGCCGGACCCACCGTGCCGAACTTGTTCTGTTGCGGGTGGTTCACGAAGGCGCCAGCGGAGGTCTCGGTCAGCCCGTAACCCTCAAGGATCTGGATGCCGGCGGCGTTGAACCACTCGGCCACCTCACGGTTGAGTGCGGCCGCCCCGGAGATGAAGAAACGGACGTTGCCACCGAAGCGCTCGCGAACCTTGCTGAAGACCAACTTGTCGAACAAGCCGTTCTGCAGACCCAGGAGCAGTGGGACCGACTTGCCTTCAGCCTTGAGCGCCTCGACCTTGAGTCCGTTGGCGAAGGCGGCCTTGAAGATCTTCTCCTTGGCGCCACCTTCGGCGGCCTGCATCGTCACGATTCGGCCGTGGGCCTTCTCGAAGATACGCGGCGCCGCACCCATGAAGGTCGGCTTGACCACGGCAAGATTGTCGATGATCTTCTCCACCCGACCGTCAATGGCGGTGGGGAACCCACAGGCCAGGGCCGAGCACAGCAACACCTTGCCGAAGGAGTGAGCCATCGGCAGCCACAGGAACTGCATGTCCTCCTCGGTCAAGGTGCCTTGGGACTGGATCGCGGCACCTTCGTAGGTCCACGACCTGTGCAGCAGCCGCACGCCTTTGGGCTTTCCGGTGGTGCCAGAGGTGTAGATCAAGGTGGCCAGGTCGTCGGGCTTGATGTCCTCGGCGATCTGCTCCAACTCACCTGGGTGCTCTGCCAGTCGGGCCTTGCCCAACGCGGCGAGGTCGTCGAGGCCGATCACCCAGTCGCCGTCGACGGTGCCGTCGAAGGTAACGACCTTGGAGATGCCACCCAACTGGTCCTTGTGCTCGCGCAGTTTGGCGATCTGGGCGTCGTCCTCGGCGAAGACCACCTTGCACGAGGAGTCGGACAGGATGAAGGCGGTGTCATCGGCGTTGGTGGATGGGTAAACCGTGGTCGTCGCACCCCCGGCCATCATCACGGCGAGATCGGCCAGGATCCACTCCAACCTGGTCGAGGACGCGATCCCTACTCGATCCTCGTGCCCGATTCCCAGGGAGAGCAGCCCGGCGGCGTACTCGGAGATGCGGGTGCCGGCCTGGCCCCAGGTGATCCAGGAGAAGCCGTCCCCGGAGGGATAGCCGAACGCCTTCTTCTCGGGTGACTTGGCGACCCGATCCAGGAATTGGACGGCAACATTCTTTGCCCGGTTGTCGATTGCGGACATGTCGTATGTGATGGCCACGCTGGCTCCTCGGACGTACCAATGGGGTTGGTACGTAACCTAGGTCACGTTGGCAAGTTCGCGGTAGGTCCCGGGCTACTTTTGAGTAACAACTGGCCCTCATCGGCGGTCACCGAAGTCCATCATCAACCGATACGTTTGGGTCGTGCTCGACGCCCTGGCCATCCTCCTCGTGGTGACCGCCGTCTTCGCCTGGGTCAACGAGCGCGCGCTGCGTCTGCCGACCACGGTCGGGGTGGCCATCGCCGGCGCGACCGCGGCACTGGTGCTCAGCGGTCTGGACGCCCTCGGCGTGGTCGGGTTGCGCGGTTGGGCCTCGCGTTTCGTCACCGAACTCGACTTCACCCAATTGGTGCTCGGCGGCATCCTCTCGGCACTGCTGTTCGCCGGCGCCCTGAGCCTGGATGCCCACGAGGTCTGGGCGCAACGCCGCTCCATCGTCGTACTGGCGTTCGGGAGCACCTTGATCAGCACCGCGTTGATCGGGGTGTCGGCCTATCTCGTTTTCAGAGTGCTCGGGATCGGCATCCCGTTCATCTGGGCGCTGTTGTTCGGAGCCTTGATCAGCCCCACCGACCCGGTCGCGGTGCTCGATCTCCTCAAGCGAGCCAAGGTGACCAAGCGCATGGAGACGCTGATCGCCGGGGAGAGCCTGTTCAACGACGGCATCGGCATCGTGGTCTATCTGTCTCTGGCGGCTCTCGCCGGCAGCGCAGCAACCGGGCAGGTCGACGCTGAGGCCCCGCTGCTGCTCTTCATGCAAGAGGCCGGTGGTGGCATCGCCTTCGGTTTCCTGCTGGGGTATCTCGGCTACTACCTGACCCGCACGATCGAGAGCGCCGGAATCGAGGTGCTGCTCACCTGCGCGCTGGTCGTCGGGGGGTACGCCGCCGCCGCAGCCATGCACATCAGCGGCCCACTCGCGATGGTCGTCGCCGGGTTGATCATCTCTCTGCACAAGGACGAGGTCTTCGGGCCCCAGACCCGCGAACTGGTGATCGGCTTCTGGGAGTTGGCCGACGAGGTGCTCAACGTCATCTTGTTCACCCTCATCGGACTCACCGTCATCCTGGCTGACTGGAACCCACCTCTGGTGCTGGCAAGTCTGATCCTGGTGGTCGTGGCCCTGGCAGCGCGGTTCGTCTCGGTGGCGGTCCCGCTGCGGCTCATCGACAAGTGGGAGGGTCACTCCCCCTGGACCACCCGGCTGCTCACCTGGGCGGGTCTGCGCGGGGGCATCGCGATCGGCCTGGCGCTGGGGCTGCCCGCCGGCCCCCATCGAGACATCGTGCTGACCCCCACGTTCGTGATCGTGTTGTTCACGATCGTCGTGCAGGGTCTCACCGTGATGCGGGTCGTGCGCCGGGCCGCAGCCGCGCAGGCTTCCCCGGCGACGTAGCCCACCAGCCGAGCACGGGGGCCCGTCAGGTGCGCTGCTCGGTGACCAGACTGACGAACACGTCTTCCATGCTCGGGGTCGTTGCCAGGCCGAGTCTTCGACCGGTCTCGGCCTGGATACCTCGCGGGGTGCCATCGGCGATCACCCTCCCGCGATACATGAAGGCAAGCCGCGAGCAGTTGCTGGCCTCTTCCATGTAATGGGTGGTGACGAAGAGGGTGACCCCACGCTCGGCGAGTTCGTAGAGCAGATCCCAGAACCGTCGACGCGCCACTGGGTCCACGCCTGACGTGGGCTCGTCGAGGAACAGCAGGTCCGGTTCGTGCATCGTTGCAGCCCCGAGAGCCAGTCGCTGTTTGAGTCCGGTGGACAGGTTGCCGGTGAGTTCTCTATCCCGCCCGGTGAGGTCGGCCATCTCCATCACGTACGCCGACCGGTCGGCGTACTCGGCATCGGAGAGGGCATAGACCCCGGCGTAGAACGTGAGGTTCTCCGAGACCGTGAGGTCTTCGAACAGCGAGAACTTCTGCGACATGTAGCCGATCCGCGGGCGTACCCGGTCCGCATGGGTGGCGATGTCCTCACCCAGCACCCACGCGGAGCCACCGTCGGGAGCCAGGGCCCCAGTGAGCATCCTGATCGTGGTGGTCTTCCCACTGCCGTTGGGCCCCAGGAATCCGAACACCTCACCCCGAGGGACGCTCAGCGAGATCCCATCGACCGCGACGAAGTCGCCAAAGCGCTTGGTCAGGGCGTTCAACTCGACCGCGACACTCACGAGAGCCGCCTCCTGGTTGCTACGACAGCGGCCCCGAAGATCAGCACCCCGAACCCGGCGAGCGCGAGCAGCGGGGTGGCCAGCGCCTCGAAGCCGGCACCCTTGACCGCGACGCCGCGCAAGACATCCAGGGCATAGCGCAGCGGGATCGCGTAGGTGATCGGCTTGATCGGGTCCGGCATGGAGGAGATCGGGAAGATGAACCCGCTCAGGATCATGAACGGCATCATCAAGAAGAGCACTGCCTGCTGGGCCTGCTGCCGGGTGCGCGAGACCAGGGAGACGAACAGTCCGAGCCCGATGGCGCTGAGCATGAACAGCCCAAGGCCGGTCAGCGCCACGACGGGTGAGCCATGGAAGGGCACCTTGAACCAGAAGAGTCCGACCAGCGCCACCAGGGTCAATTGCCCGAGCGCCAACAGCAGGTAGGGGGTGACCTTGCCGATCAGGTATTCGGTGCGCCGGATCGGCGTGACGAACATCTGCTCCAGCGTGCCCGATTCGCGCTCGCGGACCACGGCCTGGGACATCACCACCATCAGCGAAATCATCAAGATGACCGCGACCAACCCGGGAATCATCGTGTTGAGAGAGGCCATCGTCGGGTTGTAGAGCACCCGCACTCGAGCGTCGAGTCCCGGCGACTGCGCCAACCCGCCAGCCAGGCCGCTCGAGGCGATGCGCTGCTGGTTGAAGCGGGCCACGATCTGGGTGGCGTAGCCCGCGCCGACCGTGGCCGAGGACGTGTCGGAGCCGTCGACGACGATCCCCAAGGGCGCCGTCTCGCCGCGAGCCAGCCGAGCCGCGGTGCCTTCCTCGATCACGACGGCGACCGCGACCTCGCCGCGGTCCATCAGGGGACGGATCTGGGCATCGGTGGTCGGGTGAGCCACGATCGTGAAGTAGTCGGAGGCGCCGATCGAGGCCGCGACCTGGCGAGACACCGAGGTGCGGTCGAGGTCGACGATCGCGGTGGGCAGGTTCTTCACATCCACCGCGACGACGTACCCGAAGAGCACCAGTTGCAGCACCGGCATCAGCAGGATGAGCCGAATCAACAGTGGGTCGCGGCGCAACTGGAGGAATTCCTTCCACATCACCAGTCGGATCCGCCTACCAGCCCCGCTCATACCCGCTCCCTCCGCTTGGCCAGGAGCACCGCCAACGCCACCGCGATCACCGCGTACGCCGACAGAAGGGCCAACTGGGGCCACAACTCGGCCCACCCAGCGCCCTTGAGGAAGACCCCTCTGGAGATGGTCACCATGTAACGGGCCGGGAAGAGGTAGCTGATCGCCCTGAGCAACCACGGCACCGAGGCCAGTGGGAAGGCCAGACCGGAGAGCAGGAAGCCCGGCAGGAAGGAGCCCAACAGTCCCACGATGTTGGCGACCTCGATCGACGGCGCCACCGCCGAGATGATCAGGCCCATCCCGAGCGAGCAGAACACGAAGACTGCCGCAGCCACGGTCAGGAACCACAGGCTTCCTCTGATCGGGAGGCCGAACACAACCTGCCCGAGCACGACGATCACGGCGATGTCGGCGAAGGCCAGCAAGGTCCAGGGCAGCAACTTGCCGACCATCAATTCCCATCCGCGCAGCGGACTGACCAACATCTGCTCGCGTGTGCCGAGGTCGCGCTCGCGCACGAGGGTGACCGCTGTCTGCTGCACCGTGACGATCGCGATGATGGCCACGATCAATCCCGGGATCAAGAAGATCGAACTGTTGCGATCGGGGTTGTACCACGTGCGCATCCGCGGTTCGAGGAAGCCCGAACGCGCCACGTCGTAGCCCTCCCGAGTGGTCCACGTGACGGTGGCCTTCTGGGAGAGGCTCGCGTTGAGAGCGGTCGCGTAGGCGGCGCCGATGCGGGCCGCGTTGGGGTCGGAGCCGTCGACCAACACCGCCACCTGCGGGGTCAGGTCCTGGGCGACGCGTTGCCCGAATCCGGCTGGCACCACGACGGCGACCGAGGCGTCTCCGCGGGCGAAGACAGTGTCAACCGCCGACGTCTGACTGTCCTGGCCGACCACGTCGAAGAAGCCCGAAGCGGCATAGGCCGAGACATAGGCGCGACTGGCCGCGGTGCGGTCCTGGTCCACAACCAGGGTGGGGATGTGCTTGACGTCGAAACTGATCGCGTAGCTGAACAGCAGCAACTGCATGATCGGCAGCAGGAGGACGATGCCGAGGAGCCGACGGTCTCGCCACAGGTGGCGAAACTCCTTGCGCACGATGGCGCCGATGCGAATCCCGGCGGCTCTCATCTCGTGGGCACCTCGGCGAGGAAGGTGAACGCGGCTTCCATGTCCATCGCCACGGGGCGTACGTCGGCGTCCAGACCGGCCAGCGCAGCCTGAACCTCCGCCACGGCCTCCGCACTGGAGCCACGGTCCCACAAGACTCGGGCAACGTCCCCGTGGACGTGGGCGGAGAGGACCCTCGGGTTGCCGGACAACGCCGCCAGCGCGGCCCGATGCGGCCCACCGACCTCGAGCAGTGCCCCCGGGACGCGACCGATGATCTCCGCGGGGGTGCCGCGTTGCCGGATTCGCCCGGCGTCCAGGAAGGCGACGTCCGTGCATCGGGCGGCCTCGTCCATGTAGGGAGTCGCCACGATCACCGTCTTGCCACCCACATGCAGATCGCTCAGGATTCCCCAGAACTCCCGTCTCGACACCGGATCGACGCCCGTCGTCGGCTCATCGAGCAGCAGCAGATCGGGCTCGTGCATCAAGGTGGCCGCCAACATGAGTTTCTGCTTCATCCCGCCGGAGAGGAACTGCGCCTGGCGGTCGGCGAACTCGGCCAGACCCATGCTGGTGAGCAGTCGCGACGAACGCGACGTGCGATCGCGGCGCCCCACCCCACGCAGAGTTCCGAAGAACTCGAGGTTCTCGGCCACGGAGAGGTCGGGGTACATGCAGAACTTCTGGGACATGTACCCGATCCTCGGGGTCACTCGCGACGGCGCCCGAGACACCGACTCACCGAAGACGGAGGCGTCGCCGTCAGTGGCCCGCAAGACGGTCGCCAGCATCCGGATCAACGTCGTCTTTCCGGCACCGTCGGGCCCGAGAAGACCGAAGACCGACCCCTCGGGCACCGTGAGGGTGAGCGCATCGACGGCCCGCAGACTTGCGAAGTCGCGGGTGAGATCGACGGTCTCGACGGCGGTCACCTCATCGGGTCCATCCGTGAGTCGATAGGCGGCGGGTGAGAAGTCACTTCCAGGTCACCTGCACGGGTTGTCCGGCCTTGAGTCCGGACGTCGCGTCATCGACGGTGACCCTGACCTCATAGACCAGCTTGGTGCGCTGTTCGGGGGTGTCGATGTTGTTGGGGGTGAACTCGGCTGACGAGGCGACCGCAGCCACGGTGCCGGAGTACGTCGAGTGAACGCCATCTGCCGAGATCGCGGCGTGCTGGCCGACCTTGACCGAGGCGATCTGGGACTCGGGGACGAACACCCGGACGAAGGCATCGGTCGGGTCAGTGATGGTCAGCAGCGAACGGCCCGGTGCGGCTACCTGACCCACCGAGGTGAGCACCGCACTGACCTGCCCGTCGTGCGGGGCTCGAATCGTCAGGTAGCCCTGTTGGATTCGGGCCAGCCGCACCCCTGCTTTCGCCTGGGCGATCCGCGCCCTCGCCACCGCCCGCTCACCGGCATCGGTGGCCGCGCGCAGCCCCGCCCGGGCGGCGGAGACCCCGGCCCGGGCTTGGCGGACCTGGGCCTTGGCGACCGCATCATCGAGTCGGACCAGGACGTCTCCGGTCTTGACCTGGTCGCCGACCGAGACTCGCACCTCGGAAACCGACGAGGCACCCAGTGCCGCGACCGGATAGTCGGTGGTTTCCACGGCTCCGGTCAGTGCGGCTGTCTCCGGGGTCGTGGTGCGCTGCCAGAGCCACCACCCCAGCGTGCCCAGCAACGCGAGCACCACGAGGGCGATGACCGGTTTCGGAGGGTGTTTGCGACTCATCAGGAACTCCCTGGGTGTGCGGGGCATGGGGTGGGTGAGGTCGGCACCCAGAGGTCCAGCGGTACGCCCGGTGGTAGCCAGTCGGCGCCACGCAGTGTCAGCGGGACGGCTCGGGTGAGGTGGACGTCTCGGGTGGGTTGACGTGTCGGGGGGTAGTCCGCGCGATCACCGATGGCGGTGACTCGGGCGCCGAGACCTTCCTGGGTCCAATCGGCCGACACCATCGCCAACACCCCGGGGCACACCTGGGCGGCCTGACGCGGTGAGATCCAGACCGTGATGGTGCGCGGCTGGTCACCGCGCAGCCGAACCACCGGTGCGCCGGGTGCCAGGACCGTGCCCGGGGCAGCGACGGAGGTCACGACCCCGCTCTCGGGGGCTCGCAGCACCGTGAGCCGACGTTGTTGCCGACCCACCTCGATCGAGGAGGCCGCCACCTGCACCTGTGCCTCGGCGATCCGATGTGCGCCGCTCAGGGCGCTGCGTGCGGTGGCCAGCCCGGCCAGCCCTTGATCGATGCGGGCCAGTCCTGCCCTGGCTTGGACCACCCCCGCCTCCAGCTTCCGCAGGGCGGCGGTGAGCGTGGCGATCGCCTTGCGCAAGGCGGCCCGCTTGGTAGCCGTCTCTGGGATCACCGGGATGCTGGCCAACGCGGCCCGCAGGGATGCGAGGTTGCTGCTGAGCAACGCCCTGGTCTGGGGGACCTTGGCCAATTGGGTAACGATCGTGCGCCGGGTGCTGGTCAACGTGGTGGCCGTGGTTGAGGCAGTGGCCAGTCGTTGGTCGACCAGATCGACAAGAGCCCCCGCGAGCCTTCGCTCGGCTCGTGCCTGGCCGAGCGCCGCCCGCAGCGCTGCGTCGTCGAGGCGGACCAGCACCTGCCCGGCGGTGACCCGCTCCCCCAGCGAGACCCGCACCTGGGCCACCCGCACTCGAGAAGCAGTGGCCGGTCGGACGGGTGGCTGGGCCGCGATCTGCTCGGGGGTCAACTCGAATCCGGCATCGAGATTGAGCGCAGGCGCGCTCAGAGCCGGGGCGGCCACCACAACCGGGATGTCGTCAACGCGACCGGTGACCACGATGTGATCGGCCGAAGTTCGGCACGCGGGCAGCAGCGCGACGCAGAGCGCCCACACTGCGTACCCGCGCAGTTTCATCATGTGATGAATCTAGCCGTCGGCCAACCGGCTGGGCAAGGGTGAGACCAGGTGACTTTGGATCACCGGGCCGACCAGGGTGGCAAGCCGCTGCGGGGACGGTTCGACGAGTTCGGGGAACACTCCCACGTAGCGTCCGAACGCCAGACCGATCATCTGGCTGGCGGCCAACTGGACTCGCAGTTCCGGCTCATCGGCGCTCAGACGGGCGACGATCGGATGCAAGATCTCCGCGGCCAGGAACTGGCGGATCGGGATCATGGCTTGGTCGGCCGACGTCGCTCCGTGGATCAACGCCCGGAATCGGTCGCGTCCGGCTTGATCCCAAAACGTCAAGAACATCAGCACCCAGCGCTCCCCCAGCGACTCAAGTGGGCCCTGCAGGACCGCGTCAACCACCTGCTGTGGATCGAGCACGGGTTCGACGTCGGCGGCATCGGGTCGCACCGAGGCGAAGAAGAGCGCGGGCTTGCTTGCGAAGTAGTGGTAGACCAGAGCAGGGTCGACCCCGGCCTCGCGGGCGACGCCGCGCACCGATGTCCCGGTGTAGCCCTTGGCCGCGAAGGCCGCGCGGGCCGCCTCCAGAATGTCTGACCGGGTGTCCACCCCAGCGGGTCGAGGTCCCCTGTTGGCCATGGTTGGAACCTAACACCGCTGCCGGAGCTCAGTCCTGGACCGCCTTGGACACGGCCACGCACATCGTGAGGAACTGGTCGGTAACGCTCAGCCGAACGATCGTCGGTGGATCCTGGAGTCGCCAAAGGGCCACAGTCATCATGCGGCACAATCACCCAGTCCCGCGCTCGGTCCTCATCGAGCCCAGCCATGTCCACCAGGGTGTGGAAGCGCGACCGGACGCCCTCACGAACTCGACCAGCCAGCTCCTCGAACCGGTTCCACAGCATCGGAGCCAGTTCGTAGTGGGGGTCCCCGGAGAGAGGCTTGGGGTCGATCGCCACCCACTCCTGGCCCGGCTGTCGGGGGGCGACGTTGGCGTAGTGCAGGTCGGTGTGGATCAAGACGCCATCACAGTCCTCGGCCAACTCCCGGGCAAGGCTGACGGCTTGCGCGACCAGCCTCGGCGGCAGCGGCGCAGTTCGAGGAAGGGCGGCGAGTTGGTCGGCCCATCTGCCGGCGTACCCCGACAGGGTGCGCAGACGCGCCGGCGCCGGGACATGGAGCCGGCCGTAGAGGTCGGCGACGACTTCGCAGGCGGCCAGATCGCCGATCGAACCCAGATCCTGGTGTGCGAGACGCTCCAACAGCAGCGCCCTCCTGGCCGGATCCGCAGCCACCAGAGCGACCGCGCCCTGGCCGCTCCAGGTGCGTAGGGCTAGCGCCTCGTGTTCGGACTCCTCGTCCGGGAAGGCGATCTTGAGGATCAGCGGACCACGCCGACCTTCGACGGGCAGCACCAACGAGCAGAACCCATGCATCGACGGCCCGACCACACGCAGCGACCACTCCTCGAGCAGTGCTGCGGCCAGGCCGGGCAGCGCCTCTAGCCATGTCGCCCACGCCTCGCCTTGGGCGGCCCGACGGGCCAGCCCTGCGGGGATCTCCACCGATGAGGTCACCATGAGTGAGCCAGAAGGGTCCCGACATCGAGGCCCCTCGTGGGCTACTTCTTCTTGTCGGTCGGACCGGAGGTGTTGAGCGCGGCGATGAAGGCCTCTTGGGGGACTTCGACGCGGCCGACCATCTTCATCCGCTTCTTGCCCTCCTTCTGCTTCTCCAGCA
>CALMLL010000057.1 GCA_937868075.1 uncultured Marmoricola sp.
TCGAACTCGCGACATCGACCTTGGGAAGGTCGCGCTCTACCAACTGAGCTACATCCGCAGGTGCGTGCTGAACGCGACGCCGATAGTACCCGAGCAAGGCGGGGTGGGCGGCAAGTAGGGTGTGGCCGTGCTTCTCTCAGACCGCGACATCCTGGGCGAGATCGACAACGGCCGAGTGCGTCTCGAGCCGTTCGAGGCCGCCATGGTGCAGCCCTCCAGCATCGACGTACGCCTGGATCGGTTCTTCCGCACCTTCGAGAACCACCGCTACCCCCACATCGACCCCGCCGAGGACCAACCCGAGTTGACCCGTGCGGTCGAGCCGGTGGGGGATGAGGCGTTCATCCTGCATCCGGGTGAGTTCGTGCTCGGCTCGACCTACGAGGTGGTCAGCCTCCCCGACGACATCGCCGCGCGACTGGAAGGCAAGTCCTCGCTGGGGCGCCTGGGCCTGTTGACCCACTCCACCGCCGGCTTCATCGACCCCGGTTTCTCCGGCCACGTCACCTTGGAGTTGGCCAACGTCGCGAACCTGCCGATCAAACTGTGGCCCGGCATGAAGATCGGCCAACTGTGCTTCTTCCGACTGTCCTCGCCAGCCGAGCACCCCTACGGCTCTGAGAAGTACGGCTCCCGCTACCAAGGGCAGCGCGGCCCCACCCCCTCGCGCAGCCACGCCAACTTCCACCGCACCGAGATCTGAGCCGCGCGGTCCCGTCGGTGGCTCAGCCGGTCACCCTGGTCAGGAACGTCGAGATCGCCGCCTCGTACGCCGAGGGGTCGAAGTTCCACGATTGGCAATGACCCGCACCTGGGAACTCCACCAAATGCACCCGCCTCGGCTCGGCCTTGGCCAATGCCTGACTGGTGCTCAGCGGGACGGTGAGGTCCTTGGTGCCGTGCACGATCAGCACCGGCTGGGCCACCCACGAGGTGTCGGAGAGGTAGTCGGTCGCCGACCAACTCACGTCATCGAAACGCGCCGAGGCGATCTGTTCAGCGGTCCAGGTCAGCGTGTCCGGCAGTGCGATGGAGGTGCCTGGCAGGGTGCGGTGAGCCGCGCCCCACTCCACGGTGGCCTCCAGATCGAGCATCGGGGCGTCGAGCACGGCGCCGATGACGTCCGGGTCATGGGTGTTCTTCAAGTAGGAGGCCACGATGCCGCCGCCCATGGAGTTGCCGCCCAGGATGTACTTCTGCGCGCCCTTTCCTCGGGCGAAATCGAGGGCTCCCTTGAGATCGCGCCACTCGGTCACCCCGTAGCGGTAGTGGCCGGTCGGGTCCTCGGGCAGGCCCTCGTCGTTGCGGTAGTTGATGATCAGGGTCGGCAGTCGGTCCCCGGCTGTCACCCTGGCCATCCGTGCCATCTCGGATGGATGAGCGCCCTTGCCGTGTACCAAGACCGCCCAGGTGGTGCCGACCCCGGGTTGAAGTCGAGCAGTCATGGACCCGAGCGGCGAGGAATAGCTCACCGGTTGGCCGGGGGGCTGGTCTCCGGCAAGGTCGTCCTGGTTGACCGCGACTTTGAGTCCCGTTGTCGGCGTACCACTCTCGGGGGTCCAGTCTCGGGTCACCAGGTTGCCGTCGATGCGGGCCGCGCCGGAGACGCGGCCAAACCCCTTGGGCCAGGCCAACGCGAAGTCGCCCTGGGAGCGCACCTCCAGACTGGGCGGGGCGGGGTCCTTGAGGGTGATCGATCGGCCATCGGCTGAGACCGCGACCACGGTCAAGTCGCGTTCGAGTGGCTTGTGGCGTACGTCGAGGGCGTCGTTGCGGAACTGGTCGGCGAAGTACCACCCGCCGCCGATGTGAAAGACCAGCACCGCCGCCAGAAGCGCCCACAGCGTGCGCCGGATGAATCGCATCCCCGCAGTGAACGCCACTCCGGCCCCGAGCACAACCGCAACGCGCGGTCGCCCTCAAGGCCGGAGTATGGGTTCTGAAGGGTTCCTACAGATCGAAGAGCGAGTTGAGTCCTTCGATCTTGGTGTCGGTCACGGGAGCATGGTCGGCAGGCGCGGCCGCCTCCGCGGCCTGGATCGGCTCCGGACTCGCCTTCTCGGATTCGTCGGTCTCTGCGGCGACCTCCGGGGTCGCCACCACGGCTGCGTCCGCTGCGGGGGCGACGTCGAACAACGAGCCGCCTTCGGGGATCACCGTGGCGGGGGTGAACCCGGTGACCACACCTCCGCCCGCCTCGGGTGTGGCCGAAACGGTGGCCTGCGGTTCGGGTTCTACCGCCGTGGACGCAGCCTCGCCGGCCACCTGTGCAGGTGGCTCGGCAGCAGCTGGCGCGATGTCGAAGAGCGACCCGCCTTCGGGGATCTGCGTCGACGGGGTGAACTCGGCGACGCCTGCCTGGGCGGCAGGCTGGGCAACCGGGCTCTGCGTCGCCGCAGCCTCCACTGCCGGACTGCTCTCCGGGATGTCGAACAGCGAGCCGCCCGAGCCGATCTCGGCGGCGGGCGCCGGCGAGGCCTCGACCACGGGGGCGGTGCTGGTCTCCGGCTCTGCGGTCACCGGAGTGTCGAAGAGTGAACCCCCATCGAAGGCCGACTCCGCGGCCGGTGCCGGCGGGCTGGCCTCCGCCGCGGGTGCCTCTGCCGCCGGAGCAGGCTCGGGCGTGTCGAAGAGCGATCCGCCCGTGGGCTGGGCAGGCTCGGGAGTGTCGAAGAGCGATCCGCTCGACGGCTCCGCCGGGCTGGGCGTGTCGAACAGTGATCCACCCTTGGGCTGGGCGGGCTCGGGAGTGTCGAAGAGCGAGCCGGCGGCTTCGACGGCAGCCGGAGCGGCCGCCGTCGTGGTCGCAGGAGACACAGGCGCCGGAGCGGCGGGCGCTGCCGGAGCCGCCTTGGCGCTGTCTCCCTTGACCGAGGCGAGCAGCAGTTGAGCAACGTCGAGGACTTCCACCTCGGGCCGTGCCGCACCAGTGCTCTGCGCAGCGGTCAGGCCATCGGAGAGCATGACCCGGCAGAACGGGCATCCGACGGCGATCTGGTCGGCGCCGGTCTCGACCGCCTCGATCGTGCGGTTGTCGTTGATCCGAGTGCCGATGGTCTCTTCCATCCACATGCGGGCGCCGCCGGCGCCGCAGCAGAAGGAGCGCTCGGAGTTGCGGGGCATCTCGGTGAACTGCGCGCCTGGCAGGACCTGCAACAACTCCCGTGGGGGGCTGTAGACCTGGTTGTGGCGGCCCAGGTAGCACGGGTCGTGGTACGTGATCGACCGGGTGCTTTGGCCAGAGGCGACCGGGGTCAGGCGCTTGTCCCGCACGAGTCGGTTGAGCAGTTGGGTGTGATGCACGACCTCGAGTTCGTAGCCCAGTTGCTTGTACTCGTTCTTGAGTGTGTTGAAGCAGTGCGCGCAGGTCGAGACGACCTTCTTGACCTTGTATTCCTTGAAGGTCTCGATGTTCTGCTGGGCCAGGCCCTGGAAGACGAACTCGTTGCCGGCGCGACGGGCCGAGTCGCCGGTGCACGTCTCCCCGTTGCCGAGTACGGCGAAGTCGACTCCGGCCATGTGCAGCAACTCTGCGACCGCCTGGGTGGTCTTCTTGGCGCGATCCTCGTAGGCGCCGGCGCAGCCGACCCAAAACAGCCAGTCGACGTCGTCGAGGGACTCGACATCCTCCCCGACCACCTTGACCGGGAAGTCCAGACCCTTGGCCCAGTCCATCCGCATCGTGGGGGAGAGGTTCCAGGGGTTGCCCTTGTTCTCTAGGCCCTTGAAGAGTCCGTTGAGTTCGGCCGGGAAGTTGGACTCGACCAGTACCTGGTAGCGGCGCATGTCGATGATGTGGTCGACGTGCTCGATGTCGACGGGGCACTGCTGCACACAGGCGCCACAGGTCACGCACGACCAGAGCACGTCGGGGTCGATGATGCCGCCGCCGCTGGGGTGCCACGCCTCGCCCTCGGTCTCGCCGACGAGCGGACGCTCGTGCTCCGCGGTCGCCTCGGCTGAGGGTGAGGAGTCGCCCATGATGTAGGGGGCCGTGGCGAACGCGTGGTCACGCAGCCCCATGATCAGCATCTTGGGAGACAGCGGCTTCTCGGTGTTCCAGGCCGGGCACTGCGACTGGCAGCGGCCGCACTCGGTGCAACTGGCGAAGTCCAGCATCCCCTTCCACGAGAAGTCCTCGATCGACCCGACACCCAAGGTGGTGTCCTCGTCGAGTTCGTCGATGTCGTCGAGGGTGACCGGCTTGCCGGCGGCCATCAGCGGCTTGGCCGCGCCCAGAGCCACCGGCTCACGCTTGAAGGCGACGTTGATCGGCGCGATGAAGATGTGCAGGTGCTTGGAGTTGAGCACGATGATCAAGAAGACGAGCATGACGCCGATGTGCAGCAGCAGACCGACGTGCTCGACCATCTCCAGGGCTGAGGGGCTCAGCCCATCGAGCAGCGTGCCGATGCCATAGGAGGCGAAGGCGGCCTTGCCATAGGGCAGGTTGCCCGCGGCCGAGGAGGCGCCGCGGAAGAGGAACAGCGTCCAGACGACGTTGAAGATCATGAACAGCACCAGCCAGGCGCCGCCGAGGTGGGAGCCCTTGAACCGCGACTTGCGGCCCAGCCTGGCCGGATCGTGCTTGATCCGGATGATCGCGAAGGTGATCAGGCCGACCAGACACATGACCCCGATGAAGTCCTGTAGGAAGCCCAGGGCTCCCCAGTGCCCGATCAGCGGGATCGCCCACTTCGGGTTGCGGCTGAGCAGGATGCCGTAGGCCTCGACGTACACCGTGCCGAGGATCAAGAAGGCATACATGACGAAGGCGTGAGCGGCGCCGGGGATGCTCCACTTGAGGAGCTTTTTCTGCCCCAGAACCTCGACGAGCTGGTTCTTGATCGTGTGCCCGATGCGAGAGGTGACGCCCTTGATGCGGTCGGGGGCGGGCTGGCCGCTGCTGATGAGTCGATAGAGCCACAACACCCGCTTGGCGGCGATCGGCAATGCGATCAGGTTCATCAACAGGCCGACAACTAGGACCCAGTTCACAACTCACTCCTCGTCCGCAGCCGGCGTACGCCGGGGGAGACTGCATGCTCGCCGCTGACATTACGGGCATCGACCGATGCCGGTCAGCAGACCACCAGTGTGACAAAGGCTACGCGTGAGTAACTTCGCTGGGTCGCGCCTGCTCCTCAGCGCCCGGCGAGTTTGGCCGACAGGGAGCGGGCCGCGGCCCGGACCTGAGCCACCAAGGCAGTGGTGTCAGGTTGCTCCTGGCGTGGATAGGTCACCGCGATGCCTGCGACTGGATGGCCGTTGTGATCAAGCACCGGGGCTGCCACCGAAGCGAAGCCAGGAGTGACTTCGCCATCCTCGACCGCGTAGCCCCGGGCGCGGGTGTCGCTCAACTGCGCTTTGAGCGTGCTCGGCGACATCTCCGGCCCGCCACGGCTGCTGAATGCGGTGCGGTCCGGATAGAGGGCCCTGACCTGGTTGGCCGGCAGTGCGCTGAGGATCGCCCGGCCGCTGGCGGTCAGGTGCGCCGGCAGCCTCACCCCCACGTCGGTGACCAACGGGGGCCGACCCGGTGCGCGCTCCTCCACGACGTACACCACATCCCGGCCGTGGAGCACCGCCAGGTGCGCGTTCTGGGAGGTGTGGTCAACCAGCAGAGCCATGGGTCGCCGCGCCAGGCGTTGCAGTGGGCCTTGCCTGCTGTATCCACTGCCGACCTCGAACGCAGCCACCCCGAGTCCGTATCGGCGCTCCTCCTCCAGATGCACCACGAAACCTTGCTCGATCATGGCGTTGACCAGGTGGTACGCCGAGGAGCGCGGCAGTCCGATCGCCCTCATGATCCGCTCCAGGGGGACAGGGGCAGGCTGGCTGGCGAGGAAGCGCAGCACCTGCAGCGCCCGCGTCGCGGCCGGTACCTGAGTCATGTTCGGCAGCGTATTGCCACCCGGTGGTGCAAGAGCATGGTCATTTAGGACCAGAAACTTGGGCAGACTGGCACGATCTCTCCCATGACTGATGCCACCGCCCCCGCCAGCAGTGACCGCCTTCGCCAGATCACGGTCACGATCAGCGAGGTCCTCTGCGTCCTCGGCACCTTGGTGGGCGTGGGTGTCTTCGGCACCCGGGTGGAGGAATCCTCAGGAGGGCGTCTGGCCGCCGACGCCACCTTGATCGCCCCGGCGGTGGGAGCCTTCAGCATCTGGTCGGTGATCTACCTGGGGCTGGCCGCCTACACGGTGTGGCAGTGGCTGCCCGGCAGGGCGGTGGATCCGCGCCTGCGTTCGGTGGGTTGGCTGGCGGCAGTCTCCATGCTGCTCAACGCCGGATGGTTGCTGGTGACCCAGCAGGGATGGCTCGTGATCAGCGTGGTGGTCATGCTGGCGCTGCTGGCCACCCTGGGGGAGTTGGTGCGCCGACTCGTGGTCACCCCCGCGTCCGCGTCCGCGGGGCTTGCCGAACGCGTCATCGTGGACGGCACCTTCGGGCTCTACCTGGGCTGGGTGTGTGTGGCTACCTGCGCCAACATCGCCGCCACTTTGGTAGCCAACGGGGTTTCGGCTACCGGTGGCTTCGCGGTGACCGCGACTGTCGTGGTGTTGGTCGTCGTCGCCCTGGTCGGTTGGTTCCTTGCCGGGCGTCTGGCGGGTCAGCCGGCGCTCGCCCTGGGCATCGTGTGGGGACTCGCCTGGGTGGCGATCGGACGCCTCACCGACCAACCTGCGTCGACCACCGTGGGCATCACCGCTGCCGTGGTGGCGATCGTCGTGGCAGGGGTCTTCGCTCGCCAGTGGCGGGCGGGAGCCTCCCAACCGGCCTGACTCGGACCCTCGCCCCTCGGCTCAGGCGTCGCGATTGCCCTCGAGCGGATCTTCTAGCGGCCTGGCCGCGTGCGTGCCCCCGCTCCGCTGCACCTCGGAGGTGCCTGTGGACTCCGGGGGCCGGGCGGCGAGCGGATCGACAGTCGCTTCGCTGATCGCTGGACCCGACTCGGCGCGGGCGGCATCCAACTCCTCCTGAACCCGCTGGCGGGCGACCGGGTCCTGGCGACGCTGAGTGGCGGCGATCCCGATGCCGATGATGACGGCGACCGCAATCAGGGCCGCGATCCCGAACACGAGCAGACCAATGCTGGACATGAGTGACCTCCCGAAATCGATCCCTGTGTCTCCAGCATGCCTGCCTGAGGTTGTCCGACCAATGCCATGAGCACGGAATCGCTAGCGATCTCGGATCCGAGACAGGTCGGGGCTGTACGTCGACCCGGGTGCCGCCTTGCCGTGGCGCAATAACCACATGGGAAACGTGGCACAGCAGATGGTCGAGGTCGGTGTCGGTCCGGTCTCTTTCGAGGACGTGGTTGCGGTCGCCCGGCATGGCGCCGGGGTCCGACTCGCCGATGACGCGGTCGCGGCCATCGACACAGCACGCGGATTCGTCGAGGTTCTCGCTGCGGCCCCCACGCCGGCGTACGGCATCTCGACGGGGTTCGGGGCGCTGGCAACCAAACACATCCCAGCCGAGCAGCGAGAACTCCTTCAGCGTTCGTTGGTGCGCTCGCACGCGGCCGGCACCGGCCCCGAGGTCGAGCGGGAGGTGGTCCGTGGGCTCATGTTGCTGCGGTTGTCGACCCTGGCCACCGGCCGTACCGGGATCCGGCTCGAAACCGCCCGCTTGATGGCCGACATGTTGACCGCAGGGATCACCCCGGTCGTGCGCGAGTACGGCTCCCTGGGCTGCTCGGGTGACCTTGCCCCCCTGTCCCACTGCGCATTGGCGCTGCTGGGCGAGGGGGAGGTGCACGACGCCGAGGGTCGGCTGATGCCCGCGGCGCAGGCACTCGCCGCGGCCGGGCTGAGCCCGGTGACACTGGCCGCCAAGGAGGGGTTGGCGCTGATCAACGGCACCGACGGCATGTTGGGCATGCTCGTCCTGGCCCTGACCGACCTCGACCTGCTGCTGCGAACCGCCGACATCGCGGCTGCCATGAGCGTGGAGGGCCAACTCGGCACCGACCGGGTCTTCGCTGCGGAGTTGCACCGGTTGCGGCCTCACCCCGGCCAGCAACTCTCGGCCGCCAATCTCGCGATGATCTTGAAGGACTCTGGTGTGGTCGCCTCTCACCGCGGCCCGGACTGCAACCGCGTTCAGGACGCCTACTCGTTGCGCTGCAGCCCCCAGGTGCACGGCGCCGCCCGGGACACCATCGAGCATGCCGCCCGGGTGGCGAAGGCCGAACTGGCCTCCGCGGTCGACAACCCGGTCGTGCTCGAGGACGGGCGGGTCGAGTCCAACGGCAACTTCCACGGAGCCCCCGTGGCCTACGTGCTCGACTTCGCCGCCATCGTCAGCGCCGACGTCGCCTCGATCAGCGAGCGGCGCACCGACCGCTTCCTGGACAAGGCCCGCAACCACGGCCTGCCGCCGTTCCTGGCCCACGACCCCGGCGTGGACTCGGGTCACATGATCGCCCACTACGCCCAGGCCGCGGTCGTCTCCGAACTCAAGCGACTCGCGGTGCCTGCTTCGGTCGACTCCATCCCCTCCAGCGCCATGCAGGAGGACCACGTGTCGATGGGCTGGCATGCGGCCCGCAAGTTGCGGCGCTCGGTCGACGGGTTGACCCGGGTGCTGGCCATCGAGGTACTGACCGCGGCCCGGGCGCTCCAGATGCGGGCGCCACTGGTTCCTGCGTCGGCCAGTCGAGCAGTCATCGAGTTGCTTGCCGAGGCAGGGGCTGGAGTCCCCGGACCGGACCGCTACCTGTCCCCTGAGATCGAGACCGCCGTCGAGATGGTCCGCAGCGGCGCTGTCCTAGACGCCGCCCAAGCCGCCATCGGCCCCCTGAACTGACCCCCGAACCGAGTGAGGAAACCATGACCGAGAACCACCACAACATCCGGGCCCCTCGCGGCACCGACCTCTCCTGCGGGTCCTGGCAGACCGAGGCGCCGCTGCGGATGCTGATGAACAACCTCGACCCCGACAACGCCGAGCGGCCCGAGGATCTCGTCGTCTACGGCGGCACCGGCAAGGCGGCGCGCAACTGGGCGGCGTACGACGCGTTGGTGCGCACCCTGCGCACCCTCAAGGACGACGAGACGATGCTGGTCCAAAGCGGCAAGCCGGTCGGGGTCTTCCGCACCCACGAGTGGGCGCCGCGGGTGCTGATCGCCAACTCCAACCTCGTCGGTGACTGGGCCAACTGGGAGGAGTTCCGGCGACTCGAAGAACTCGGTCTCACGATGTACGGCCAGATGACTGCGGGGTCGTGGATCTATATCGGTACCCAAGGAATCCTGCAGGGCACCTTCGAGACGTTCGCAGCCGTGGCCGACAAACTGGCCGCTCAGGGGCGTGGGGACGGCACCCTTGCCGGCACGATCACTCTCACCGCCGGTCTCGGCGGCATGGGTGGTGCCCAACCGCTCGCGGTCACCATGAACGGCGGGGTCGCCATCTGCGTCGACGTGGACCAGAGCCGCATCTCCCGCCGCATCGAGCACCGCTACCTCGACGTGCAGGCCGACGATCTCGACCACGCGATGGCGCTGGCCATCGAAGCCCGCGACCAGCGCAAGGCTGTGTCGATCGGCGTCTTGGGCAACGCAGCCGAGGTGTTCCCGGCGCTGTTGGCAGCCGGCGCGCCGATCGACATCGTGACCGACCAGACCTCTGCCCACGACCCGCTGAGCTATCTCCCCCTGGGAGTGCCGTTCGAGGAGTGGCACCAGCGTGCCGAGGCCGATCCCGAAGGCTTCACCAAAGAAGCCCAGGCCTCGATGGCGGCCCACGTGCGCGCCATGGTCGAGTTCCAAGACGCCGGTGCCGAGGTGTTCGACTACGGCAACTCCATTCGCGACGAAGCCCGCAAGGGCGGCTACGACCGGGCCTTCGAGTTCCCCGGCTTCGTCCCCGCCTACATCCGCCCGCTCTTCTGCGAAGGCAAAGGCCCCTTCCGCTGGGCCGCGCTGTCGGGTGACCCCGAAGACATCCGCAAGACCGACCGAGCGATCAAGGAACTCTTCCCCGACAACGCCCGTCTGCACACCTGGCTCGACATGGCAGAGGAGCGAGTCGAGTTCCAGGGACTGCCCGCACGGATCTGTTGGCTGGGGTACGGCGAGCGGCACCTGGCCGGGTTGAAGTTCAACGAGATGGTCGCCTCCGGGGAGTTGTCCGCCCCGATCGTGATCGGTCGCGACCACCTCGACTGTGGGTCGGTGGCCTCGCCGTACCGCGAGACCGAGGCGATGCTCGACGGCTCCGACGCCATCGCCGACTGGGCGGTGCTCAACGCGCTGGTCAACACCGCCTCCGGGGCGACCTGGGTCTCCTTCCACCACGGCGGCGGCGTGGGCATCGGCCGATCGCTGCATGCCGGTCAGGTCACCGTGGCCGATGGCACCGAACTCGCCGCCCAGAAGATCGAGCGCGTTCTGACCAACGACCCCGGGATGGGCGTGATCCGCCACGTGGACGCCGGCTACGAAAGGGCCGTGGAGGTGGCCGCCGAGCGCGACGTGTGCATCCCGATGCACTAGAGCCCGCGGCACGGCGCGGTTAGCCTCGCCACATGTGCGACACCATGGTCACGCTCAGCGATCACGGGGTCTTGTTCGCCAAGAACTCCGATCGTGACCCCAACGAGGCGCAAGTGGTGGAGTTCCACGCCGGCGGGCAGCACCCATCCGGCCAGGTGCGAGTCACCCACGCCGAGGTACCCCAGGTGCCGCGCACCTACGACGTGCTGATCTCACGTCCCTGGTGGATGTGGGGAGCCGAGATCGGCGCCAACGAGCACGGTGTGGTGATCGGCAACGAGGCGGTCTTCACCCGCCGGGCGGGACGACGAGACGGCGTGCTGCTGGGAATGGACCTCCTGCGTCTGGCCCTCGAGCGGGCTCGCGACCGGCACGAGGCCGTCGAGGTCATCGTGGGGTTGTTGGAGGAGCACGGGCAGGGCGGGTCGTGCAGCCATGAACATCCCAGGTTCACCTACGACAACTCCTTCATCGTTGCCGACGCCGAGGGCGCCGTTGTTCTCGAGACCGCCGGTCGTCACCACGCCACCGAAGAGGTACGCCGGGCGCGGTCGATCTCCAACGGCCTGACCATCCCCGACTTCGCCAAACACCATGCCGACCCGGTTCGTGGTCGGGTTGCGCAGTGCGCGGCCAGGCGGAGCCGCACCCAAGCCAGCGCCGAAGGCGCTGCGGGACCCCTGGACCTCATGGCCGCAATGCGTGACCACGGTGGCCCTGAGGTTCCGCGCTACAGCCCCGTCAACGGCGCCCTGGCCGCTCCGTGTGCTCACGCCGGAGGAGTGGTGACCAGCACCCAGTCGACGGCCAGTTGGGTGGCCGCTCCTGGGGAGGGCAGGCACTGGGTCACTGCCACCAGTGCCCCGTGCACCTCGATCTTCAAGCCGCTCGCGGTCGGGCCGGTGCCGACCGCCGAAGCGCCTCCTGCGTCCGCGGACCCGATCCGCAACGTGTCGGACCCGAGGTTCCTCTGGTGGCGCCATGAGCAGATCCACCGTCGCTGGTTGCGTGACGAGGGTGACTTCGCCGCGGCCCGCGCCACTCGTGGTGATCTGGAGCGGTCCTGGGTGCAACCAGGCGTCGACGTGGGGCAGGCATGGATCGATGCTGGGGACTGGGAGCAATCGGCACTGGCCGCGGTCACCCGGACCGATGCGTCGGGCGCGGACCGGCGGCCGTCGTGGGTGCGCAGGCTGTGGCGGACGTGGAACCAGCAGGCAGGAGTCGAGGCATGAGGGTGATCGTGATCGGGGCCGGGCTGGCCGGGTTGACCGCGGCCCGCGACCTGAGTCGAGCTGGGCGCGACGTCGTCGTACTCGAAGCGCGGGGGCGGGTCGGCGGTCGACTCGAGGGCGGCGAGATCGAGGGGCATCCGCTCGAGTTGGGCGGGACCTGGCTCGGGGAGGGCCACGAGCGCATGTACGCCCTAGTGGAGGAGTTGGGGCTGGAGACGTTTCGCACCTACAACGACGAGGGCAAACTCCTCGTCGACTTGATGGGGAAACAGTCGCAGATGGCCCCGCACAAGGGCGCGGTGCCCAAGTTCAACCCGTTCGCGTTGGCCGACCTCGCGCAGGGGCTGCTGCGGTTCGGACGCTTGGCCAAGCGGATCGATATCCAGCGACCGTGGGAGTCGCCGGGGGCCGAAGCGCTGGACGCACAGACCTTCGAGACCTGGATCCGGCGCAACCTGCGCACACCCGGCGGTCGGGCCTACTTCCGGATCGCGACCGAGGCCGTCTTCGCCGCTGACAGTGCCGACATGTCGTTGCTGCATGCGCTGTTCTATTGCGCCGCGAACGCCGATCTCGAGACCTTGTTGGCCGTCGACCGGGGCGCGCAACAGGACCGGGTGGTCGGTGGATCGGTTCTCGTCGCCGAGCGACTCGCTGTTGGTCTGGACGTGCGGTTCTCGACGCCGGTGAGCGCGATCCGGCACGGCGTGGAGGGGGTCGAGGTGGTCGCCAGGGACGGGAGCACCTTCCAAGGCAGCGACGTGATCGTGGCGATTCCGCCGGCGCTGGCCGGCCGCCTCGACTACGACCCGATCCTGCCGAGTTGGCGCGACCAGTTGACCCAGAAGACCCCCGCTGGGGCGGTCTGCAAAGTCTTCGCGGCCTACCCCACGCCGTTCTGGCGTGACCAGGGACTCAACGGCCAGGCCGCCTCGGATCGCGGGCCGGTCAAGGTGACTTTCGACGTCTCACCGCCCGGGGGTGAGGTCGGGGTGCTGCTCGGCTTCATCGAGGGTGGAGAGGCGCGTCGATGGGTGCGACTGAGCGCGAGTGAACGTCGGCGCACTTACCTGGAGTGTCTGGTGAGGTACTTCGGTCCGGCCGCGGCCCAGCCGTCGGCGTACATCGAGAAGGACTGGACCGCCGAGGAGTTCACCCGCGGTTGTTACGGGGCCCACTTCGCCCCGGGAGTGTGGACCGCGTACGGCGAGGCACTGCGGCCCTCGATCGGGGCGATCCACTGGGCCGGCGCCGAATATGCCACCGAGTGGAACGGCTACATGGAGGGCGCGGTGCGCAGTGGGGCGGAGGCGGCCGCCCTCGTCCTGGCCCGCTGACCGATCACCAGCGGCCGCGGTGCACCACGTCGGCAAGATCGCGTCGCCGTCGGCGACTAGGTGAGCCTTGGGCGCCGCCGGGGGCCGGATAGCCCAGTGTGATCGCGCCGACAGGGTCGTGGTCATCGGGGATGTCGAAGGCAGCGCGAAGATCGTGATCGTGCTCGGGTGGGATCCCGAAGAAGCAGCCGCCCAGGCCGTGGTCGACCGCCGTGAGCAGGATCAGCAGACTGGCCATGGCGGCGTCCATGTGCCAAAACGGCATCGGCCACCGGCTCTCAGCCTGATCGGTCCACCCCTTGTCGGCCTCGGCGTACCGCCGCAAGTAGGCGGCCTTGGAACTGCAGGGCACGATCACCACCGGCGCCTGCTGCATGCCGGCCAACCACTGATCGGGCTGGGCTTCGGCATCGGTGGTGGCTGCCCAGAACGCCGCCACCGTCTCGGGCGTTTCCAGCACTAGAAACGCCCAGCCTTGGCTGAACCCGGCGCTCGGCGCCCGGACCGCGTTGCGCAGCGCACCCTCAACCACCTCGGTCGGGATCGGGGCGGGGGAGTAGTTGCGCACCATCCGGCGGCTGTTGACGACCTCTTGGAACTCCATGCCGACATGGTGCCAGTCTCGGATCCGAGATCCAGCGGAGCTGTCGCGCATTGACCTGTCCTCTGGGCCTGAGTGGACTGGGGACATGTCGCTGGAGGAGATGTGGCGCGACCTCGCGCCGATCGGCCGAACCTCCGGCGGCGGCTACTTCCGCCAGCCGTTCACATCAGCCGAACGCGAGGCCCACGCGTGGTTCCTGGCCGAGGCCACCAGGCGCGACCTGCGAGTCGAACAGGACGGCAACGGCAATGCGGTTGCCTGGTGGGACCCGCCCGAGGCGAGCGATCTTCCGGCCCTGGTCACCGGGTCGCATCTGGACTCGGTGCTGGACGGAGGGGCATTCGACGGCCCGCTGGGTGTGGCCTCGGCGCTGGCCGCTGTCGATGCCTTGAGGGAGCGGGGCTGGACACCTCGTCGACGGGTCGGTGTCAGCGTGTTCGTGGAGGAGGAGGGCAGCCGCTTCGGTCTGGCCTGCCTCGGCTCCCGACTGGCCACAGGCACCACCTCGGCCGCCCAAGCCGCCGGGTTGCGCGACCGCGACGGCGTGCGCTTCGACGAGGCCATGGCAGCCGCGGGACTCGACCCCCGATTGGGTCAGAGTCCGTTGCTGGCCGGCGTGGACACGTTCGTAGAGCTGCACGTCGAGCAGGGGCGCTACTTGGCCCACCTCGACAAGCCGGTGGCGGTGGCCAGTGCGATCTGGCCCCACGGGCGCTATCGCTTCACCTTCTGCGGAGAGCCCAATCACGCCGGGACTACCCGCATGGGTGACCGCCACGACCCGATGTTGACCTACGCGGTCACCGCACTGGCCGCCAACAAGCAGGCTCGCCTTGCCCAGCAGCGAGCCACCTTCGGGCGCGTCGAGGTCACGCCGAACTCCACCAACGGGATCCCGAGTTCGGTGACGGCCTGGCTTGATGCTCGCTGTGAGAGCGAGCAGGCCCTCAGCGACCTCGTCGAGGGCGTTCTTCGCCAGGCCGGAGAGCGAGCCGAGCGCGACGGGACAACGGTGTCGATGATCGCCGAATCGATCAGCGGCTCGGTGCTGTTCGACCCGAGCCTGGCCCGCCGATTGGCCGATCCCCGCGGCTGGCCGATCATTCCCACTCAGGCCGGGCACGACGCCGGCATCATGAGCGCGGCCGGCATCTCCACCGCGATGCTCTTCGTGCGAAACCCGACCGGGGTCTCCCACTCTCCGGCCGAGCACGCCGAGATGGCCGATTGTCTGGCCGGCGTCGAGGCCTTGGCCGATGTGGTCAGCGAGTTGGCCGGGTGACGCACTATTTCGCGCGTCGCGCGTTGCTGCCCACCGGGCCCGCCGACGACGTACTGATCGAGGTCGTCGATGGCCGGTTCAGCCGGATCGAGGCCGGGGTCGTGGCTGCCGCTGACACCACTCGACTCGACGGGCTGGTGATCCCGGGGTTGGCCAACTGCCACTCCCACGCCTTCCACCGTGCGTTGCGCGGACACACCCAACGCCAGCGTGGCAGCTTTTGGACCTGGCGGGACCAGATGTACGCCGTCGCGGCCACCCTCAGCCCCGACTCCTATTACTCCTTGGCGCGGGCCACGTACGCCGAGATGGTGAGCACCGGGATCACCGCGGTCGGAGAGTTCCACTATCTGCACCACGACCCCACCGGCAAGTCGTACGCCGACCCCAATGCCATGGGCCATGCCCTGATCAGCGCGGCCCGCGATGTCGGCATGAGGATCACCCTGCTGGACACGTGCTACCTCGCCAGCGGCTTCGGACAACCGCCCGAGGGGGTGCAGCAGAGATACAGCGACGCAGATGCGGATGCCTGGGCTTCCAGAGTGAGCCGGATCCACGAGCGCGAGGGGGTCAAGGTGGGGGCGGCCGTGCATTCGGTGCGAGCGGTTCCCGCGGAGCAACTGCACACGGTGGTGGCCGCATCGGTCGGGCGGCCGCTGCACGTGCACCTGAGCGAGCAGGTGGCTGAGAACCAGGCATGTCTGGCAGCCCACCAGTGCACGCCGACACAACTGCTGGCCGACCACGGAGTTCTCCACAGCCTCGCCACCGCCGTGCACGCGACCCACCTCACCGATCAGGACATCGACCTCCTGGGCGCGACCGGCACCACTTCTTGTTTCTGCCCGACCACCGAGCGTGACCTGGCCGACGGCATCGGCCCGGCGAGTCGGCTCCGGGACGCGGGCAGTTCCTTGAGTCTGGGATCGGACTCGCACGCTGTGATCGATCTCTTCGAGGAGATGCGGGCGGTGGAGATGCACGAGCGGCTGGCCACCCAGCAGCGCGGGCACTGGACGGCTGCCGAGCTCGTGTCCGCCGCCACCCGCCACGACAGCCTGGGCTGGGTCGACGCCGGCCGGATCGAGGTCGGCGCCCGAGCGGATCTGGTCGTGCTCGACGACGCGGCCCCGACCACCGCCGGCACGGGCGGAACGGCCGAGACAGTCGTGTTCGCGGCCACCTCGACCACGCCGACCCAGGTGATGGTCGACGGCGTGTGGGTCTTCCAGAGCACAGACCGATCCCGGATCGGCGCAGACCTCGCCCGTTCGGTCACGGATGTGCTGGGGTGATCTGGTGAGTGGACGACCTTCCTGGCTGGTCACCGGCATCGGCGAACTCGTCGCGGACCCCGACCTCGCCCCGCTGACCGACGCGGCCCTGGTGGTCGAGGCCGGTCGGGTCGCCTGGGTCGGCCCCGCGTCGTCGGCTCCGGCGGCCGACGAAGCCACCGACGTGGGTGGCCGAGCGGTGATCCCGGGCTTCGTGGACTCCCACTCCCACCTCGTCTTCGCCGGAGAACGCAGTGCCGAGTTCGCGGCCCGCATGGCCGGGCAGCCCTACGCAGCAGGCGGCATCCGCACCACGGTGGCGGCCACCCGAGCCGCCAGTGACGAGCAACTGACCGCCCATGTGGCCCGGCATGTGGGCGAGATGCGCCGGCAGGGGACCACGACGGTCGAGATCAAGTCCGGCTACGGGCTCAGCGTGGCCGATGAGGCCCGATCGCTGGCCGTCGCCCGTCAGTTCACCGAGCACACCACGTTCCTGGGCGCCCACGTCGTCCCGGCCGAGTACGCCGACGATCCGGCCAGCTACGTCGACCTGGTCACCGGGCCCATGTTGGCGGCGGCCGCTCCGCACGCCCGCTGGATCGACGCCTTCTGCGAGGTGGGCGCGTTCGACGTCGATCAGGCTCGGACGGTGCTCGAGGCAGGAGCCCGGGCCGGGCTCAACGGGCGTCTGCATGCCAACCAACTGACCGCGGGCGGGGGCGTGCAGTTGGCGTGCGAACTCGGCCTGATCGCGGTCGACCACTGCACCTACCTCAGCACGGCCGATGTCGATGCGCTGGCCTCCAGCGGCACGATCGCGACGCTGCTGCCCGGTGTCGAGTTCTCGACTCGGCACCCCTACCCGAACGCCAAGGAATTGCTGGCCGCCGGCGTACGGATCGCGATCGCCAGCGACTGCAACCCCGGTTCCTGCTACACCTCCTCGATGCCGTTCTGCCTCGCTCTGGCGGTGCGCGAGATGGGGCTCACCCCGGCCCAGGCCCTGCGCGCTGCCACACGTGGTGGGGCAGAGGCCCTCGGCCTGAGCGATGTCGGCCACCTCGAGGTGGGCGCCAAGGCCCACCTGGTCGTTCTCGATGCCCCGTCCTACGTTCACCTGGCCTACCGCCCCGGCGTACCTCTGGTCGCCGAGATTCTCGGCTGAGGCTTAGCCCGTCCAGAAGAGGCGGTAAGGCGGCATAAATAGGGCACCTTCCCGATGTCCGGCCCTACCTCAGACAGGCACAGTAGAGCCTAAGAAGAGGTCTAAGGAGGGAAATCATGTACAGGTTGAACAACTACGCCGCCGCCGCCGAGATCGACTGGCGTCGTGAGCGGATCAAGGTTGAGATGGGTCGGCCGCACTTCGTGCGTCGCATGGTGGCCCGCGTGACCGCTGGGCGCTAATCGTCGATGATGGGGGCCATGCCGGCCCCCACTCACGCTTTCGTCGGCCGAGAGAAGGATCTGGAGGCCCTGGCGCATGCCGTGGGTCTCGACGGGGGGACCCCCAATGCGGTGGTCCTCTCCGGAGACGCCGGCGTCGGCAAGACGCGGCTCCTGCAGGCGTTGCGCCAGCGCGCCGTCGACGTGCACTGGGCGGTGGCCGTGGGCCACTGCCTCGACTTGGGCGAACACGCCCTGCCCTATCTTCCGTTCACCGAGATCCTCGGGCGACTGAGCCAGATCGCTCCCGATGCCGTCGCCGAGGTCACCGAGGCGAGGCCGGTGCTCGAACGGCTGCGTCCTGGTCAGCGACTGCTCTCCTCCGATGCCGGGGAGGCCGCCGCACGCAGCGATCTGTACGACGCCATGCACGCCCTCCTCGATCGAGTCGCCGCCGATCGGCCCCTTCTGGTGGTGGTCGAAGATGTCCACTGGGCCGATCGCTCCACCCGCGATCTCGTGACGCTGCTGTTCAGCCGCCCGTTCACCCACCCGGTGTCGGTCGTGGCCTCCTATCGCTCCGATGATCTGCATCGGCGCCACCCGCTCCGGCCCATGGTGGCCCAATGGGGGCGGATGCCCGGCGTCGTACGCCTCGCCGTCGGGCCGCTGTCGAAGGCCAACGTGCGCACCCTCATCCACGAGTTGCACCCAGCTCCGCTGGCGAGCGCAGCCGTCGCCGGGATCGTGGATCGCGCCGAAGGCAATGCGTTCTTCGTGGAGGAGCTTGTGCGGGTGGCCGACTCGCATGACGGCATCCCCGAGAACCTCGCCGACCTGTTGATGGTGCGCGTGGAGGAACTCTCCGACGACGCGCTCACCGTCCTGCGGGTCTTGGCCGCGGTCGGGCGAGCGGCCTCGCACGACCTGATCGCTGTTGGTGCCGCACTGCCCGAGGATCGCCTGGAGGCGGCGTTGCGCGAGGCCAGCGAACGCCACGTGCTCGTGCCCTCAGGTACCGATGGTTACCGATTCCGGCACGCCCTGCTGGCCGAGGCGGTCTATGAGGACCTGTTGCCGGGGGAGCGGCGCCGATTGCACACCCACCTGGCCCAGTCGCTGGCAACAGGCCGTGCCCGGGGCACCGCGGCCGAGTTGGCGCGGCATGCCCGGCTGGCCGGGGATGTTCTCACCTCGATCGAGGCCAGCATCCGAGCCGGTGACGACGCGATGGCCATCGGCGGCCCCAACGAGGCTGCCCACAACTACGCCCAGGCCCTGGACCTCCTCGTCGATCCACAGATCCGCGCCCGGAGCCAGGTCGACGCGGTCGCGGTCGTGTTGAAACACGCCGCCGCGTTGGTTGCTGCCGGAGACCTCGCCAGGGCGCTGCGGTTCGGCCAGCAGGTGCTCAAGGAGATGCCGGCCGACATCGAGCCGCACCAGCGGGCCCGGTTGCTGACCTCTCTGGCCGGCACCGCGCTGCTCACCGACTCCCACCTCGACCCGCTCGCACTGACGTCCGAGGCGATCTCCCTGCTCGGCGAGGAACCCAGTGAAGCCTTGGCGCGCGCTCTCCACTGGCATGCCCGAGCCCTGGGTTTTGCCGAGGGCGATCGGCTCGGTGAGGCCCGGGCAGCGGCGGTGGAAGCACTCGGACTGGCCGAGCGGCTCAACCTGCCGCGTCTCTCCAGCGACATCGCCACCACCCTGGCCGGGTTGGATCAGTCCGAGGGCGACGACATCGACGGCACGTTGCAGGAGGTTGCCGCCGCCGCGGCGGCCACCGGAGCCACCTCCGCCCAGTTGCGTGCGCTGACGTTGTTGGGTCGGCTGCGCATGGAGAGGGGACAGTTCGCCGCCGCCGCCGAGGTCTTCACCGACGCCGTACGTCGAGCGGACAAGGCCGGTCGTACCTGGGCCCCCTATGGATTCGATGCCCGCTTCCACCGGATCCAGGTGGCCTTCATCTGTGGGGACTGGCACCGTGCCGACGAGTTGCTCGCCGAGCCGCCGACCGGCTCCCAACCGCTGCAGGAGTCGCTGCTGGCCGCCGCGGAGTTGTCCCTTGTGGTCGGCCGCGGTGGTACCCCGAGTGCCGAGACGCTGTCCCGAGCCCGCGACCACTGGGATGTCGACGCGATGGTCGCCATGAGCGCGGCCCCGGAGTTGGTCGCTTTGGCCGGGCGCGACCACCGGCCCCAGGCCGCCCGGGCGCTGTACGACGAAGCGGTCGGGGTTCTCGCCGCTGCCTGGGGACCGAATTTCGGCGGTCGGGTGCACTTGAGTGCGGTCACGCTGGGCGCTCTCAGCGACAACGTTGCCGGGTTGGGGCTGCCTGCCCGCCGGGCTCTGGCCGCCGACGTGGACGCGATCGTGGGCCCGGCCCGCGAGACCGTACGCCGAGTGCACGACTCCCCGCGATCGTGGGGTCCCGACGGCGTGGCGTGGGAGCGCCGACTCGAGGCCGAGGCGGCTCGCTTCGCCTGGCTCTCCGGCCTGGCCGACGGCCCCCAGCCGACCCAGGAGGAGTTGGTCGACCTCTGGCAGCAGGACCTGGCCGGGTTCACCGCGTGGGGGCATGTCTTCGAGATCGGCCGATCGCACCTGCGTCTGGCCGAGGTGCTGCGGAGTACCGGTGATCCGGCGGCAGCCAAACCGCACCAGGACGAGGCGCATCGCATCGGCGAGAGGTTGGGGGCCCGCCCGCTGATGGGGGCCGCAACCAAGGTCAAGAGTGTCGGGCTGACCCATCGCGAGGCCGAGGTGTTGGCGCTGGTGGCGACGGGACGGTCCAACTCCGAGATCGGCAAGCAGTTGTTCATCTCGACCAAGACCGTCAGCGTCCACGTGTCCAACATCTTGGCCAAACTCGGGGCCGCCGGTCGCACGGAGGCGGCCGCGATCGCTCGCGAGCGCGGGCTGCTCTGAGCCTCGTGTGGCGTCCGGTTCGGTGCCGGAGTGATCAACCAGACACCGCCTGGCAGGCCGCTCCCATAGCAAAGCGGAGTGCGACAGTCCTATTTTGAGAAGGTGGGACGCCCCAAGGGCGAGCGTCCGCGAAAGGCACAGAAAATGGTCACCTTCGTGATCGACTCCAGCGTCGTGCTCTGGGGTCAGACGATCATGTACACCGCCTACTGCCTGGCCATCTTGAGTCTGGTCGCGTGGTTTGCGCGGGGCATCACGCACGAACAGTCCGGGACCTCCCGGATCACCCCCAAGATGTTCTACATCTGGGTCGGCTTCCTCACCGTTCTGGGAGTCAGCCTCCACCTGGTCACCTACAACACCATCCCGTGGGTCAAGGACGACCTGCACGCGAACCCCGACTACGTGGCCTCCTACGACATCACCGTCGCCGACCACGAGTTCACGCTTCCCAGTGAGCAGTTGCAGGTGCCGTGCGGGAAGTTGGTCCGCTTCTCGGTCACCAGCAACGACCTGACCTACGGCTTCGGGTTGTTCCGTGAGGACGACTCCATGGTCACCCAGATGCAGGTCGTGCCCGGCCACCCCAACAACTTGGTGTGGACCTTCGAGGCAGACGGCGTCTTCAGCATCCGCTCGACCGAGTACTCCGGCCCCAAGGGCGCGCAGATGATCGTGCCCGATGCGGTCAAGGTCACCGGTTGCGGCACTTCCGACAACACCCAGGCAGCAGGCACACGATGAGCACCTTCACTGACACCCTCGTGCACGGCAACGAGCGCGCCTTCAAACCGGGGACGCTCACTCCGATGCAGAAACTGACCCTCAAGTTCGTGGTCTTCGGGCTGATCTACTACGCCTTCGCCGCGATCGAGGGCATGCTCCTGCGGATCAACGCGGTCGAACCTCAGGCGCTGCTCTACCCGAAGCGCTACTTCGCCATGCTGACCGCGCACCCCTTGGTCGGGATCTTCGGGTCGTCGTACCTCTTGGTCTTCGGGGCCTTCCTCTTCCTGGTTCCCTTCTTGATGAAGAAGCCGCTGTGGTCCTACAAGATGGCCAACTGGACACTGTGGCTGATCGTGGTTGGCGTCTTCACCTTCTGGTTCGACGGGTTCTTGACCCACTACGCCCCGCTCTACACGCTCTATTGGCCGCTGCCGGCGGACTTCAACCAGTTCGAACCGGTGGCGGGAGCCATCTTCATCACCGGGATCGCCCTGGTCATGGTGGGCACCCTGCTGTTCGTCATCAACATCTTCAAGACGATCACCTACACCCCGCAGGGGTGGACGCGGCAACCGGCCGGCCGACTGCTCGGCGATGCGCTCGGTGTGACCACGTTGAAGAAGTTCTTCACCGGCAAACTCCACAAGGACTCCGAGCAAGAGCACCTCGTGTCGCTGCCGGTCGCGGCGATCGCGCGGGGCACGGTCGACGTGCTGTTCAACGTCGGGATCATCTTGTTCTCCGGTGTGCTGATCCTGGTCTACATGGTGGCCGAGGTCACCGGTAACTCCCTCAAGACCACCGCAGTCGACGCGCTGCTCTACAAGAACTGGTACTGGTGGGGTCTGGACCTCGTCGCCGACGGCCTGGTGCTCGTCTTCGTGGCCGGCACGTGGTACCTCCTGGCTCAGCTGATCACCGGCCGCGAGGTCTTCATGGCCCGCTGGGCGCGCTTCGCCCTCGGACTCGAACTCGTGGTCTCGTGGACGGTCTGGAGCCACCACCTCCTCAGCGACCAGGCTCAGCCTGCGGCTCTCAAGGTGGGCTCGGGCGAACTGGTCACCGCGTTCGAACTGATCACCCAGGGTCTGGCGTTCTTCATCACGCTGGTCACCTTGTGGCAGTCGCGCCCGCTGAAGATGACCAACGAACTGAAGTTCCTCATCGGTGGTCTTCTCGGGTTCGCGCTCGCCGTACCTGCGGGCATCATGCAGGCCGACGCCGGCCTCAACCGGATCCTGCACAACACCCAATGGGTGGTCGGCCCGCACGTCCACGTGGCGGTGCTGGTGGGCCTGACGATGACGCTCTACAGCGCGATCTATGTGCTGTTGCCCATCGTCACCAACGGCGCGAAGTTGTGGAGCCAGAAACTGGCCAACGTGCACTTCTGGTGCCACCTCATCGGCGGCATCGGCATGGGTGCCTTCATGGGTATGGCCGGCTTGCACGGCATGCTGCGTCGCACCATCTACTACGACGGCGAGTACCTGCCCTACATGGTGCTGGCGGCCATCAGCGGCTGTCTGCTGCTGGTCGCGCTGGCGGCCTTCTTGGTCAACATCGTCATGACCCTGGGCCTCAAGGGGGCTCTCGGGCTGTTCACCAAGTCCGAACTTCCCGCCAGTGAACTCGTGCCCGGTCTGGATCTGACCGTCCAGCCCGAGGACACGGTGCACGCTGTCACCGCTTAAGGACGCTGAGGGGGCCGACGCCACTGTCACTGTCGGCCCCCTCATCGCCTCGGCGCACGTGCGCCCCACCCCTATTCCTTGGCCCTCCTAGGCTGGCCACTATGCAGATCACCAGAGGCACCGACGCTGGCTTGCGCGTGCTGATGGTCCTGGCTCACAACCCCGAGCGACAGACCACCGTCGAAGCGCTGTCGACAGACTTGGCCGTTCCACGGCACCACCTGGCCAAAGTCGTGCAGAGCCTGTCCCGCCACCGATGGGTGGCCACGTCCCGCGGCCGAGGCGGCGGCATCATCGTGACGTCCGAGGGACTCACCGTCGATGTCGCGACGGTCGTGGCCGCACTGGAGGGGACCGCTCCGGTGGTGAACTGTCATGACCCCCTCTGCCCACTCGTCACCCCTGGGTGCGCACTGCAGTCCCTGCTCGGGGAGGCTCAGGGGGCCTTCATGGCCACCCTTGCCAGTCGTACGATTGCGGACTTGGTCTCCTGATATCAGCAGGCCCGACGAGCACCCACAACCGACCCCAACTCCGGAGGAGGAGCACCAGTGAGCCAGTCCGAGGCCGACACGACCCTGCCGCCTCGACCGGCCACCGCGCCGAGATGGCAGCAGGGCTCCTGGCCCGTGTGGGTGTTCTTCCTGGCTCTGCTCCTGGTCTTGATCAAGGACGTCCCCGCTGTGGTCATCGCGGTGGTGGGCGGCCCAACGGCCCTGGGCGGCGGACAGACCGCCATGCTCACCCTGATCCTGCTGCTGGCCGCCGGCCTCCTCGCGGCCCGGACGGCTCCGGGACGCCTCACCCGAGCCCACCTAGGCCTGCAGGCCGTGCCGTGGCGTCAGTTGGTGCTGTGGGGGGTCATCGCTATCGGGGCGCTCTATGTGCCGCTGTTGGTGGGCACGGCTCTGGGACAGACCGGCGCCCAGGACACCAACCT
>CALMLL010000058.1 GCA_937868075.1 uncultured Marmoricola sp.
GCAGCACGAGTGGTTCCACGGGCCGAGTCGGGCATGACCGGAGGCGTAGCCGCAGTGGGGGAGGCTGACTGTGAGGCGGTGGGCAGCGGGGGAGGTGCGGGGTTGTCGGCGCCGCAGCCGGAGAGGACCAGGGTCGCGAGGGCGATCGTGATGTGACCGATGCGGCGGCTCATAGGCACCACGCTCCTACCCGAGAGAACGTCTCGAGTTTGCTACGCCGCGCCGATCCGCGGAAGCCCCAGAAGGCGCGGTTGTGGACAACTCCTGCGACACTGGCCCCTGCTTGCCCTGGTTTGAGGCATTCGCGATCGCAGAGGAGGTGCCATGGCGGGCACGAGGACCACGCGCCGGTTCCCCTGGTGGGGTCTGCTTGCCCTGGTCATGGTGCTGTCCTGGGCGATCGGGCCGTGGGGTCTGGTGCCGCTGATCGGGTTCGTGGTCTGGAAAGGCAAGTTCACCTCGCCCCGGTGGTTCCACCTCGCGGCCGTGATGGTGGTCCTCGGGCTGGCGCTCTCGCCCTGGCTGCTCCTGCGCGATGGGCGACTCTCGATCCCTCAAGGAGCCGGTTGGCTGACCTCGTCGGCGTACGACGGCCGCGCAGTCAGCGCACGCCCGGTGAAGGCGCTGGCGGCCGCCCAGAACCCGCACCTGGCCGCCAACGGCCGCAACAGCATGCACAACGACGCCTGGGCAACCGACGCCTACTCCGGCCCCGGGCCGTTGGGGGACAACCCGACGGTGACCAGCGCGTGGTACGGCATCTTGGAATGCGCCACCCTCGCCTTCGACCGAGCAGGCCGTCTCATCGGCCTCTGTGGGGACACCGCGGGCCCGAGCCTGCACGTCTTCGACCCGGTGAGCCTGCGCATGCGTGCCTCCTTGGACCTCCCAGAACGCCGACCCTCCAAGGAGTCTCGACTGCAGGACCTGTGTGGTGGCGCCTACTTCTACCTCGACCAACACGACCGGGCCGTGGTGGCGACCACCGACGCCAGAGTCGCGACGTATTCGACGACACCGTTGCGCGGGGTCGCCTCGACCAAGGTCGACCTGCCCGCGGGGGACTGCCTGATCGCGCTCATGCCCGACTGGGCTGGACGCACCTGGTTCGAGACCAGGCACGGCATCGTCGGCTACCTCGCCAAGGGCCGTCAGCACACCATCACCCTCGAAGGCGAGAGGATCGCCAACTCGCTGGCCTCAGACGCCCACGGTGTCTATGTGGTCTCCGACCACGCGATGTACCGCCTCTCGGCCACGCCGTCGGGTCCGCGGATCGATTGGCGCCGAGAGTACGACCGCGGGTCGGCGCGCAAAGTGGGACAACTGAGCCAGGGCTCCGGCACCACTCCGACCCTGCTGGCCGGCAACCGACTCGCCATCACCGACAACGCCGACCCGCGCATGAACGTCGTCGTACTCGACCGCGACGACGGCAAGGTGCTGTGCACGGTTCCGGTGCTGGCCCGGGGGCACTCGGCGACCGAGAACTCCCTGATCGGGGTCGGTGACTGGGTCTACGTCGAGAACAATGAGGGGTACGCCGGACCGTGGTCCACCTTGCTGGGCCGGACCACCAGTCCCGGAATCGCCAAGGTCGACACCCGGGCCTGCAGGGTGGAGTGGACCGCCCCGATCTCAGCGCCGACATCGGTGCCGAAGGCCAGCCTGGCCAGCGGCCTGATCTATGTCTATGAGAAGCGCGCCAACCGCTGGGGCGTCAACGCGTGGTACCTCACCGCGCTGGATCTGCGCACCGGGCAACGTGCCTTCCGGGTGCGAACCGGGATCGGCACCTTGGCCAACAATCACTACGCAGCGGTCACCTTGGGGCCGGACGGGGCCGCCTACATCGCCACCTTGTCGGGCCTGATCCGCGTCGCCGATCAGGGTTGAGTCGCCGAGGTGGGGGCACGCCCCTTGCCCTCCCACAAACCGTCGGTAGCCGGTGATTGGCTGTGTCCATGCCGCCCACCCGCCTACCAAGCCTGCTCGAAGCCAACATCGACTTCGTCACCGAACGTCTCGCTGTGGGCGGCGACCTCGACCCTTCCGACGCCAAGGCGCGCCGCCAGATCGTCGACATCGTCGAGTCGGGCATCACCCATGTGCTCGACGTGCGACTGGAGTGGACCGATCAGCCCCTGTGGGATGCCATGCCCGCCATCGACTACCGCTGGGACGGCATCGACGACGCCGGTCAACGCGTTCCGCCGGAGTGGTTCGACCGGGTTGCCACCTGGGCGCTGCGGGCCCTGGCACAGCCCGACACCAAACTCCTCACCCATTGCCATATGGGCGTCAACCGCGGGCCCAGCGCCGGATTCGCCGTCTTGTTGGCCCTCGGCGTCGACCCGATCACCGCCTTGACCCAGATCCGCGCCGCACGGCCCATCGCGCACGTGGCCTATGCCGAAGATGCCCTGGCCTGGCACCACTTGTGCATCGGCGCCTCCGCCGAGCAGCGTCGCGACGACCTGCGTCGCGTTGCCACCTGGCGACGCGACAACGCCCTCGATGTCGCGTCGGTCATCCGCCGCATCCGACGACGGTGACGTGAGAGGCTCAGCGCCGTGAGCCGCACCTCGATCCTCACACTCGCCTTCGCGCTCGCGGTGTCTGCCTGTGCCGGGCAACAGTCGACTCCGAACGACAGACCAGCCGGCCAATCCCGGTCCGCCTCGCCAAGCCTCACGCCGTCGGCCACCCCGCCCGCCAGGGGCGTCGGGGCGGTCGTGGTGTGGGTCGACGACGGTGACACCATCGACGTCAACCTGCCTTCCGGGCGGCGACAACGGGTCCGCTTGATCGGCATCAACGCCCCTGAGAACAACCCCGAGAGCACCCAATGTGGGGGCGCCGACGCCACCGCCGGGCTGCGGGCGCGGCTGCCACTGGGATCACGGGTGCGGCTCCTGGCCGATCCGACCCAAGACCGGGTTGACCGCTACGGCCGCTGGCTTCGCTATGTCGAATACCAAGGAGTCGACCTGAACCGCTGGTTGGTCCGCCGGGGTCATGCCGAGGTCTACGTCTACGGGCATCGCGCCTTCCAGCGCCACGCCGGCTACCTCAATGCCCAGCAGCGGGCTCAGCGGGCCGGCCGTGGTCTGTGGGCCTGTCCAGGTTGATTCCGGCCGCCACAGCCGCTTCTGCGTAGGCCAGCGCCAGGCTGGCCACCGTCTCGTGGGCGTTGAGGCCCGACGGGTTCGGCACCACCCACAGATCGACCCCCTCGGGCCAGCCGGTCGGGAGGTCGGTCTGCGCCCCCGCCCGCGCTGTACGCCGAGCGAACGCGGCTCGATAGGCGGTGATCCCAGCGATCGCCACGACCCGCGGGCGCAGTCGATCGACCAACTCCACAAGAGCCGCCCCACCGGCCCGCAACTCCGCGGCATCGAGTTCGTCGGCGCGCGCGGTCGCTCGACGCACCAGGTTGGTGATGCCGAGTCCGCGAGCCACGAAGTCGGCACGGTCCTGGGCACTCATGCCGTCGCTGGGGTCGATCCGTGAGGTGATCACGCCGCCGGCGTACAGCGCTGGGTAGAAGCGGTTGACCGGGTGGGCGAAATGGGTCTGGACGGCCGCGGTCCACAGCCCCGGATTGATCCCGACGAAGAGCAGTCGCAGCCCCGGTCCGATCAGATCGGGGACCTCGGCACCGCGGAATGCGGCGAGCTGAGCGCGGGTGAAGGCGGCCACCGGTACAACCTGCCACACCCGCCGACCCCGGTCCCGACGAGCCCGCCTGGCGCCGCGCAAACGGGGTGCGCGACGACGTAGGGTTTCGCCGAGATGACCATGCAGTTGCCGCTCCCGATGCCCGACCGTGACCCAGCCGCCAGCGCTGATCCCGCGGACGATTCGTCCCGCGCCACGTCCCGGCGCGGCCCGAGCCGCGAGGACCTCCTCGCTGGGCTCAACGAGCCACAACGACAGGCCGTGGTGCACGAGGGTTCGCCCCTGCTGGTGATCGCCGGGGCCGGGTCGGGCAAGACCCGGGTCCTGACCCGCCGGATCGCCTGGTTGATCTCCCAGCGCGGCGCCCACCCGGGCTCGATCCTGGCGATCACCTTCACCAACAAAGCGGCCGCGGAGATGCGGGAGCGGGTGGGGGATCTCGTCGGGCCGCGCGCGCGGATCATGTGGGTCAGCACGTTCCACTCCTCGTGCGTGCGGATCCTGCGCAAGGAGATCGACAAGCTCGGCTTCAAGTCGACCTTCACCATCTATGACGCCGCCGACTCCAAGCGGCTGATGACACTGGTGTGTCGCGACCAGGACCTCGATCCCAAGCGTTTCCAGCCGCGGGCGATCTTGAACTGGATCTCCAATGCCAAGAACGAACTCCTCGACGTCGACGAGGCGAAGAAGAACGCCCGCAACCATCAGGAGGAGACCTACGCGGCCGCCTACGCGGAGTACCAGCGCCGACTGCGGCTGGCCAACGCGTTGGACTTCGACGATCTGCTGATGACCACGGTCCACCTGTTCCGGGCCTTCCCGGAGGTGCGCGAGAACTGGCGACGGCGCTTTCGTCACGTCCTGGTCGATGAGTACCAAGACACCAACCACGCGCAATACGCCCTGATCCACGAGTTGTGCGCCGACCCCATGGAAGAGACCGACCAGCCCCGCACCCCGCCGGCCGAACTCATGGTCGTCGGCGATGCCGACCAGTCGATCTACGCCTTCCGCGGGGCCAACATCCGCAACATCTTGGACTTCGAGTCCGACTTCCCCGATGCGGCCACGATCATGCTGGAGCAGAACTACCGCTCCACCCAGACCATCTTGACCGCGGCCAACGCCGTGATCGGACACAACGAGGGCCGCAAACCCAAGAACCTCTGGAGCGACGCCGGCGACGGCGCCAAGATCATCGGGTACGTCGGCGACGACGAACGCGACGAGGCCCGCTTCGTCGCCGAAGAGATCGACCGCCTCACCGACGCCGAGCACGCCCGGGCCGGAGACGTCGCGGTGTTCTATCGAACCAACGCCCAGAGCCGGGTCTTCGAGGAGATCTTCATCCGGGTGGGCATGCCCTACCGCGTCGTGGGAGGGGTGCGGTTCTACGAGCGCCGTGAGGTGCGTGACGGGCTGGCCTACCTGCGGGCCCTGGCCAACCCTGCCGACGAAGTGTCGTTGCGCCGCATCCTCAATGTCCCGAAGCGGGGGATCGGGGAGCGGGCCGAAGCTGCCGTGGAGTCCTTCGCCAAACGCGAGCAGATCACTTTCTGGGAGGCCCTCCAGCGGGCCGAGGAGGCTCCCGGACTGGCCACACGGTCGTTGAGTGCTCTGCGCGGATTCGTGGAGATGATGCAGGAACTCGGTTCGATGGTGGCCGCTGGGGAGCGCGTCGACGTCGTCTTGGAGTCCACGCTGGCCCGGTCGGGCTATCTGGCCGAGTTGGAGGCCTCTGACGACCCCCAGGACGAGACCAGGGTGGAGAACCTCGCCGAGTTGGTCGCGGTGGCCCGTGAGTTCGCCGAAGATCCGGCAGTCGGCCCCTCGGCCGACCCCGCCGACCCGGACTTCGGGCCACCGGGCCTCTCGGACTTCCTGGAGCGGGTGGCGCTGGTGGCCGACTCCGACCAGATCCCCGACGAACCCCATGACGACGACCCCGGCGTGGTCACCTTGATGACGTTGCACACGGCCAAGGGGCTGGAGTTCCCGGTCGTCTTCGTCACCGGCCTCGAAGACGGGGTCTTCCCCCACCAGCGATCCCTGGGAGATCGGCCCGAACTGGAAGAGGAGCGCCGCCTGGCCTATGTCGGCCTGACCCGCGCTCAGCAGCGGCTCTACATCTCACGGGCGGTGCTGCGCTCGGCGTGGGGGGCCCCGATGCACAACCCCGCGTCTCGCTTCATCGACGAGTTGCCGGTCGATCTCGTGGAGTGGCGGCGTACGTCGGAGGAGCAGTCGGCCTGGTCGCGCCCGTCGTACGCGGAGAGCTGGGGCGGTGGCGCCAACCGCCCGACCTCGGCCGGAGCCCGTCGGTTCAGCGCGGCAGCGGCACGCATAGACGCGGCCGCCAAGGCCAAGCCGGCGCGCAGCGTGCCGTCGTTGGCGCCGGGGGATCGCGTGCAGCACGACAGTTTCGGTCTGGGGACCGTCATCGTGGTGGAGGGAGTCGCCGAGAAAGCGGTGGCCTCGGTCGACTTCGGGTCGCAAGGAGTCAAGCGGCTGCTACTGCGCTATGCGCCGGTGGAGAAGTTGTAGCGGCTCAGGGGTGAAGGCCGTGATACACCAACGCGGTGTAAGGGTCGATCGGGTCGCCGCCGCCGGGGCGGACCTCGAGGTGCAGGTGCGGACCTGTGGTGTTCCCGGTGCTCCCGATGAGCCCGATCTCCTGGCCGGCTCGCACCACGTCACCGACGGAAACATTGGTCCCGGACTGGTGGCAGTACCACAGCTCGGTGCCGTCATCGAGGGTCTCGATAGTGCGGTAGCCGTAGGCGCCGGCCCAGCCGACCTCGGTGATGGTTCCGTTGGCCACGGCGTCGATCTCGACGCCGGTGTGCCCGGCGAAGTCGAGCCCGGTGTGCCCGTGGGACCAGAGCCCGCCGCCGTCGCCGAAACCAGCGGTGAGGTGGTAGGAGCCGGGGGCCACCGGAAGGTGCCACAGGTTGAGCTTGAGGAACTTGGCCTGACGGTCTGCCGAGCGGGCCAAGGACTGCAAGGTGGCAGTCCGGTCGTTGGCCTTGGCCTCGACGGCGACCTGGGCCTTCTGGGCTGCGGTCTCTTCGACGGCCAGCCGGTCGGCATCGCGACTGATCGCCTTGGTGCGGTCATCGAGCGCGGGTGCGATGGCCAGTGCCGAGAGTCGGTTGAGCTTGGCGTTGGACAGCGTGGTCGACACGGGGGCAGCCGCCGCCTCGGAGACCAGGGTGCCGCCTGCAGCAACGGCGATCGCGACCGAGCCGGCGACAGCGGGGAGGATGGGCAGGCCAGTGAGGGGGTGACGCGGCGCGCGGCGGGTCGCCTTCCGGCGCCCTCCACTCACGCGTGCAGCGGTGCGCACCTGTGTAGATGCACCCCGGTCAGCCCGGTGGCTCCCCATCGATTCGTTTCCCCTAAGCACTGTCTATTCCAGCCCGCGCAGGACGATAACGGAAAAGTCACGGTGGTCCACAACCGGGTGTCCACAACCAGCGGTGTCGAGGGCCCTCGACGTGTGATCCCGCCCTCATTCAAGGCCTCCTAGATGGCCTGGGGACGGGTGGATGACGACCCAGGAAACAGCAGTAGAACGGTGGACCTGAATCACACTCAGACGGTGTCTGAACTGGTCGGTTACCCTCAAGTCATGTTGCGCATCGTGGTGGCGAAACCCGGCCTCGACGGCCACGACAGGGGAGCCAAGGTGGTGGCCCGGGCACTGCGTGATGCCGGTCACGAGGTGGTCTATACCGGGCTTCACCAGACTCCGGAGCAGATCGTGGAGACCGCGATCCAAGAAGATGCCGACCTGATCGGGCTGTCGGTGCTCTCCGGTGCCCACATGACGCTTTTTCGGCGCGTCCTGGACCTTCTGGTCGAGCGGGACGCCACCGACATCGGGGTGTTCGGCGGCGGCATCGTCCCCGACGAGGACCTCGCTCCGCTCGCGCAGATGGGGGTCGCCACCATCTTCACCCCGGGGGCCACCACGACCCAGATCACCGAGTGGGTCGGGGCCTACGAAGCCGGCGACAGCGCGTCGGGGTGACTGCTCCAGTCAGGTCCACGACTCCGGCGTGATCAGAGCCACTGGCCCCGGCGTACCCCGTCGGGTCGAAGGCGTCTAAGGTCGACCGTGGAACCTGGCAACGAATGCGAAAGTACGGGTGAGCTGTGGACCTGATGGAGTACCAGGCGAAAGAACTGTTCGCCAAGCATGGAGTGCCGGTCACGCTCGGCACCGTCGTCGAGCACGCTGAGGACGCCGCAGCCGCAGCCGAGGCCAACGGCGGCCGGGTCGTGGTCAAGGCTCAGGTCAAGATCGGCGGGCGCGGCAAGGCCGGTGGCGTCAAACTCGCCAGCGACCCCCAGGACGCTGTGGCCAAGGCGGAGCAGATCCTCGGCATGGATATCAAGGGTCACACCGTCCATCGAGTGCTGATCGCTCCGGCGGCCGAGATCGCCGAGGAGTACTACTTCTCCTTCCTCGTCGACCGTGCCCACCGCAACTACCTGTGCATCGCCAGCATCGAGGGTGGCGTGGAGATCGAAGAGGTCGCCCGCACTAACCCCGAGGCGGTCGCCAAGATCTCCATCGACCCGCAGACCGGCGTCGACGACGCCAAGGCGCGCGAGATCGTGGTCGCGACCCGCTTCCCGGCCGAGGTTGCCGAGGAGGCCGTCGCGGTCGTGAAGTCGCTCTGGCAGGTCTTCGTGGCCGAGGACGCCACCCTCGTCGAGGTCAACCCGCTGGTCCGGCTCGGCGATGGTCACCTGGAGGCCCTGGACGGCAAGGTGTCGCTGGACGCCAACGCCGACTTCCGCCACCCCGACCACGCCGCCTTCGAACTGGCCGAGAACACCGACCCGCTCGAGGCGATGGCCAAGGAGAAGGACCTCAACTACGTCAAACTCGACGGCCAGGTCGGCATCATCGGCAATGGCGCCGGTCTCGTGATGAGCACCCTCGACGTCGTGGCGTACGCCGGCGAGTCGCACGGTGGTGTGAAGCCGGCCAACTTCCTCGACATCGGTGGTGGCGCCAGCGCCGAGGTCATGGCCAACGGTCTGCACATCATCTTGGGTGACGAGCAGGTCAAGTCCGTCTTCGTCAACGTCTTCGGCGGCATCACCGCCTGTGACGCGGTCGCCAACGGGATCGTGGGAGCGCTGCAGGCGCTGGGCGATGAGGCCAACAAGCCGCTGGTCGTTCGTCTCGATGGCAACAACGTCGAGGAGGGCCACCGGATCTTGGTCGAGGCCAACCACCCCCTGGTCACCATCGTCGACACCATGGACGGCGCGGCCGACAAGGCCGCCGAGCTGGCCAACGCCTGAGCAGGAGAGAGACGTGGCAATTTTCCTCAACGACGAGTCCCTGGTGATCGTGCAGGGCATGACCGGCTCGGAGGGCATGAAGCACACCCGCCGGATGATCGACTCGGGCACCAAGATCGTCGGCGGAGTCAACCCCCGCAAGGCCGGCGAGCAGGTCGACTTCGACGGCACGTCGGTGCCCGTCTACGGCACCGTCCGCGAGGCGATCGAGGCGACCGGCGCCAACGTGAGTGTGGTCTTCGTTCCGCCGGCTTTCACCAAGGACGCGGTGCGTGAAGCCATCGACGCAGCCATCCCGCTGTGCGTGGTCATCACCGAGGGTGTTCCGGTGCACGACACCGCCGACTTCGTCTCCTACGCCCAGGCGACCGGGACGACTCGGATCATCGGCCCCAACTGCCCCGGACTGATCAGTCCGGCCAAGTCCAACGCGGGGATCATCCCGGCCACGATCTCCGGACCCGGTCGCATCGGACTGGTCTCCAAGTCCGGCACCTTGACCTACCAGATGATGTACGAGCTGCGCGACTACGGCTTCTCCAGCGCGGTCGGCATCGGTGGTGACCCGATCATCGGCACGACCCACATCGACTGCCTCAAGGCCTTCGAGGAGGACCCCGAGACCGACGCCATCGTGATGATCGGCGAGATCGGTGGGGACGCCGAGGAGCGGGCCGCGGCCTACATCGCCGAGCACGTCACCAAGCCGGTCGTGGGATACGTCGCCGGCTTCACCGCTCCCGAGGGCAAGACCATGGGCCACGCCGGTGCCATCGTGTCGGGCTCCTCGGGCACGGCGCAGGCCAAGAAGGAAGCTCTCGAAGCGGTGGGCGTCAAGGT
>CALMLL010000059.1 GCA_937868075.1 uncultured Marmoricola sp.
GACGCCGACGCGATCGCTGCCGGTGAGCACGACCTGGTCAGCTTCAACGGCTACCCCATGCAGTACCGCCATCAGCCCCTGACCGTCGGCGTGGGCGACCGGGTGCGCATCTGGGTCCTGGCCGCCGGACCAAACATCGGCTCGGCGTTCCACGTCGTCGGCGGCCAGTTTGACACCGTCTACCGGGAGGGCGCCTACGACCTGACCCCCGGAACCGGTGGCTCCCAGGTCCTCGGACTGTTCCCCGCACAGGGCGGCTTCGTCGAGCTCACCCTGCCCGAAGCCGGCAACTACCCCTTCGTCTCCCACACCATGTCCGACGCCGAACGCGGCGCCACCGGGATCCTGCAGGCCATAGTCGCTCCCTGACCAGGCCTCGGGCCTCCGGGCAGGTTGACCCTTGAGATCGCTGGGCTTCGAGAGGACGATCCAATCCCCAGGCCACGAGCGGAGGCGACCATCATGACCCGGGACAACGCACGCACCGATCAGGTCGAGACCCTGCGGCTGGCGATCTATCAAGCGTTCGCCGACGACGGACGGGCCCCGGTCCCCGACGTGCTGGCCCAGCAGCTGGGCCTGCCCCCAGCGGAGATCGATGCCGACCTGCACGAGCTGGCGCGGCAGCGGCACGTGGTCCTGGACCCCGAGGGCCGGATCGTCATGGCGCACCCGTTCGCCGCGATCCCGCTGGGCTTCGCCGTGATGGGCGCCGAGACCCTCTGGTGGGGGGGTTGCGCGTGGGACTCCTTCGCGCTGCCCCACCTGCTGCCGGCCAATGACCCCGTGCTCGTCGCCACCCGGTGCCCGGCATGCTCCCAGCCACTGGCCTGGAACGTAGGCACCGACGCCCCACCCCCGGGCCCTGAAGTCGCCCACTTCCTGGTCCCGGCAGCCCACATCTGGGACGACGTCGTGCACACCTGCAGCCACCAACGGCTGTTCTGCTCCACCACGTGCGTCGACGCCTGGCTCACGGCGACGGGCAACCAGCGCGGGTACGTCATGGACCTCGCCACCCTGTGGCGCCTCGCCCAGGGCTGGTACGCCGGCCGGCTCGACCGCGGCTACGTCCGCCGCGACCCCGCCGGGGCGGCCGACTACTTCGGCCGCGTCGGCCTGACCGGACCGTTCTGGGGGTTATGACCCACGCTCCTGCCTAATCCCGACTGACTGGCGATCGCGTCCTTCTGGGCGCGGCGATGCCCTCCTGAAGGCGCCCAGCTCGCGGCGCTGTGACGCGGCAGGTGGTTCGAGGATCAGCTAGGCACTGACGGCGAGTTGGTCGATGATCGGGAGCAAGGCGCCGGAACACGAATCCTTGCCGACGATCTTGTACCGAGACAGGTGGGGAAGCCTCACGATGTAGACCGCGCGGCCTTCTTGTCCAGCGAAGTTGGCCTCCTTGTAGCTGACCTTGCCCCAGCCGATTGGGCCCGTCCGCTCAGCGCCGACAGGGTGGCAACCCTGGCCGACCAGGATCTTGACGAGAGCCTGGTAGGGCTCCTCATCGATGCAGATGATGGCGGTGGGCTTCAACTGCGCCATTACCTTCGTCCACAGCGAGTTGGGAAGCCCAGAGTGGCCCGTCGGTTCACCAGCGCATCGCGGGACGGAGACCGGAACGGCACATAGTTCGAGGTCAGGCACTGGTCCATAAGGGCATCACCAGTGATGTCGCCCCGCTTGTGGGCGATAGCGTTGAAGAGCCCGCACACCTGCTCTTGCAGCGGCGTGGGGCGACCGCCCTCAGTCCAGCGGCCCACCCGGAAGAGGGAGCCTTCATCAGCCGTGAGATTCGGGGGCTGATACCAGTCTCCACCCGGGTTGAATCCGAAGAACAGCATCCTGGTCTCGGGTGACAACGTAGCCGCGGGCGAGTACAGGAAGCGCCAGCCGAGGGTATGTCCCAGTCGCGTGTGCGCCTCCTCGATGTCGTTACCGATCTCAGCGAGGAGAGCGTCTCTGTCGAATCCGCGTGGCTCAGCCTCTCCTGCCCTATCCGCTGGGTATGGCCCGGAGGGCCGGGCAAGTGAATCAGCCCTCGCCACCCCGGTCACGTCAGCTTCGATGAGTCTCTTCGAGTGCTGGCCGTGGTCGCCGCCACGAACGGCTGGGGCCCCACCACCTGGTTCCGGGGCATGCCCGTGGAGGTGGTCACCGCGGTCCCGATCGGCACCCCACCACCACCGCCGGGCCTGGCGGCGTTCCCCGAGCCGGGCCAGATCGCGGCCTCGCCGGCGTTCGCGGCGCTGCACGCCAGCGACCGGTTGTTCGCGGCCCGCTACCCCGGCGAGGTGGTCGCCACGATCGGCCCGGCGGGCCTGGCCGGCCCGAACGAGCTGTACGCATGGGTAGGCGTGACGGAGGGATCGGGCACGTACGACACCGCCGGCTACGGCCAGCCCGCATGGATGCGCGAGGCCGACAGCTCGCAGCAGCAGACCGCGGACCTGGTCATCCCGCTGGGCGTGCTGCTGTTCGTGCTGCCGGTGCTGATCCTGCTCGGCACCTCGACCCGGCTGGGCTCGGCCCAGCGCGACCAGCGCATGGCCGCGATGCGGCTGGTCGGCGCCACCCCCGGCGAGGTGCGCCTGGTGTCCGCGGCCGAAGCCGGTGCCATCGGCGCGGTCGGCGTCGTCGGCGGCCTGCTGCTCTTCGCGCTGGCCCGCCCGCTGGTCGCGCTGCTGCCGTGGCGCCCGGGGCTGTTCCCCACCGACCTGGCGCCCTCCCCGGCGCTGGTGGCGCTCATCGCGCTCGTCCTGCCGCTGCTCGGGGTGCTCGCCGGGTACCTCTCGCAGCGGCGCGTCGTGGCCAGCCCCCTGGGCGTCACCCGCCGGGCCACCCCCCGCCCGCCTCGGGCGTGGCGGGCGATCCCGCTGGTCGCGGGCGTGGGCCTGCTGCTGGTCCTGCTCGTGTTCCCCTCGCTCATCAACGGCAACGCGGGCGTCGTCTATCTGCTGCTGCTCGGCGGCGCCGGGCTCACCCTGCTCGGCCTGGTGCTGGCCACCCCGCTGGTCGGGGCCGCGGCAGCTGCCGGTCTGCTGCGCATTCGGCGCCTGCCCGTCGCCGGCCTGCTGGCCGCCCGCCGCCTGCAGGCCGACCCGATGTCAACGGCCCGGCTGGTCACCGGCATCACGGTGTTGACGTTCATCGCCACCTGGGTCCTCGCCGCGTTCCTGCCCGTCCTCCAGCAGGCCGACACCGGCTACATCGCGGCACAGCAGGCCCAGGTCGAGCCGGGCACCGTGGCGGGGCCCTCGCGGCTCGACACGATCACCACGCTGGAGGCCACCGACGGGGTGCGTGCCGCCGTGCCAATCCTGGTCGCCGAGCCCATCCAGACCAGCGAGGAGGACGACGACTGGACCGGATCGCCTGGCATCGGCGACTGCGCTGCCCTCGCCGCGGTGCTGCGCAGCCCGCTGCCGCAATGCGAGCCCACAACCGCGTTCGCGATCAACACCGACCCCACCAAGGCCCCCATCCGCCTCGTCGACCCCATCGACCGGCGCACCCTCGACCTGCCCCCGGTCCGCTTCGAGCGGACCGCCCAGCCCGACGCGGAGACAGCCAACGCCCTGCGGGGCCTCGGCATCGGGGACTACCTGCTGCCCTTCACCAACACACCCACTGCCCTGCCCCAGGACTGGCCCGTCCAGATGCTCGTCGCCACCGACGGCGACCCGGACACCATCGAGGCCGTCAAGACGATCATGGCCACCTCCACCGGCCAGGTGCCCACCACCGGCGAGGACCCGCAGCGCGAGGGCTCCACCGACCAGCGGCTCTACACCCTGCTGCTCGTGGCCTACCTCGCCGCCATCGCCCTGATCGCCATGGTCAGCCTCGCCGTCGCTGGGGCGGACGACCTGCGCACTCGCGCCAGGTCCATGGCCGGCCTGGCCGCCGCCGGAACGCCCGTGAGCACGCTCCGCCGCGCCAGCCTCGCCCAGCTCGCCCTCACCCTGATCCCCGCCGTCGTACTCGCCCTCGGCGCGGCCACCATCGCCGGGTTCATGTACTCCCAGCTGTGGCTGGTCGATTCGTCGCCCGGGACGCCGCGCCCCTTCGACGCCGCGGTGATCGCCGCGGTCGGCATCGGCGCCGTCCTGATCGTGCTGCTCGCCTACGCCCTGACACTGCCCACCCTGCGCAGCACCGTCGACCTGCGCAGCCTCCGCACCACCTGACGCGGCTAGCCCCTACTGGGCGGAGTGCAGCGCCTCGCTTTGCAGCCGGTCGCGCTGGTTCCGACGATCAAGGGCGTGCCCGCAGGTCGCGCGAGCTGCCTGCTGGCCGGCCGGTTCCCTCACCTGCGAGGGGGTCGGTGTTCGTGGTGGCGTTTGGCCATCTCATAGCGTGCGGCGTGCTCGCGGAGGTACTCACGGAGGTACGGGATCGCGAAGTCCACGTAGCCGCGGCGAGTGGGTTCGATGACGCCGGCGGCGATGAGTCGGGCCCGGTAGACGCTGGCGTAATGGGGGGTTTCGTGGAGCCGGCGGGCGATCTCGCCGGTGGAGGACTCTCCGTCGTCTTGGGACATGGCCAGCAGGTAGGTGCGGTCGATCGCGGACAGGTCGGCCAGGGCGGCGGCATGCACGGTGGAGCCCAGACGTTTGCGGGCAGCCGGGATGCCGGCGCGAACGGCGCTCAGGTCGATGCGCTGACCCGTGGCCTTGCGCCACACGTGGTATCCGACCAGTTGGATCATGAACGGGTACCCGCCGGTGGCGTCCGTGGCCGCGGTCAACGCGTCCTCGGCGATGGTGCGCCCCTCATCGGCTTGAACGTCCGCGTCTCCGACACCCGCTTGCCGCCCGGCCCCGGCGTCCGCACGCACACCGTCACCGACGCCTTGCCGACATCCAGGCCCGCGACCCGCTCGAACAGCACATCCATCGAGCACCTCCCACAGGTTGGCGCCGCCCGGGGGGACCTCTGCGATGGAGACAGACCCACGCGCTCTACGGCAGCAATCCGACACTCCCGAGGACCCCGCGTCGTACTCTTCTACGGGCTCGAGGAACTCGCACCAGAGTGCGCGACGACGTCAGCCGGGCGGCCCCGCCATTCTCACTCCCCCGACCCAGCGAACGACAGACCGCGGGCGTTACT
>CALMLL010000060.1 GCA_937868075.1 uncultured Marmoricola sp.
GCTAGCGCCAGTAGTTGTTGGCTGCGGCAACCGTCTGGAAGTTGATCGCAACCACATGGGAAGCCATGGTCAATCCTTCGGCGGAGTTCGCGTAGTCGGGTCGGAGGCTCTCAAAGGCCTCCAGGGCGAGTGGATCAGATCGACCCCGAGGTCGAACTCCTGCGACGGGTCGTAGTCGGCGGCGGCCAATGCCGCGGCCGACTCGTAGGGGAACTCCTCCGCATGCAGTTGACAGCAGACGTCCTCGATCATGTGTGTGAGCTCTGGGGCGGCTGCGGACCAACCTGGCTGCGGCGCTGCAGGAAGAGATGGCACCCCCCAGACACGCCCCCGCGCACAAGACGAGCGAAGCTGAGGCGCCGAGCCTGGCAGCACCCCGGACTAGTCAAACGCTGCGGGCGCTCACCCCGCCTCTCCAGGCTTCGGTTAGAGCTCTTGGATGTAGCACAGCATCTGTTCGGTACCACTCGGCTCCAGGTTGGTGAACCCGTGTCTCTCGTAGAAACGACGCGCGCCCGCGTCGTCCTCGTCAACGTTGATCTGCACTTCACCGCAGGAGAGCTCTCGCAGGAGCCGCAGCATGAGCGTGATGAGGGCTGTGCCGAGGCCTTCACCGCGACGGGTCGGGCCGACATACATCTCGTCCAGGCTCGCCACCGGCCCGTCGTAGTACGGGGATGGGCGAAGCGTGACGAGCGCGAACCCGGTGGGTTCGGGGTCCTCCGCCACCACGAGGACAACATCATCCCTGCTCAGGAGGACGTCGAACCGCCTCTCAAGGTCCGCGACCTCGGGCACCCACGTGTCGAACTCGGTGTTGAAAGCCCACAACATCGCGGCGACCACCTGCGCGTCTCCACGCCGTGCCTGCCTCACGCCCATGGAGACACCATCGCATGCTCCTCCGCGAGCTCAGGGCAGGTCACCGTTTCGACGCGTTGATGCGCCCCTGCGATTGAGGCGGCGGCGGCGGGGCTCTGCCGAAACAACCCGAGGAACTGATGGCCCGCATGCTCGGGGCGGACCGACGCCCAACCATCGCTCGTCACAAGATCTTCCTCATAGCGGCTCGCGACGACGCCCTGCATGAACGAATCGTCGGCGCCGCGACGGACTCGTGGCTCTCGCGGGCGCGGCGGGCGTCAAGAGCGGGCGCCCTGGTCACACTCCCTCAGCGAGTTGGGTGACTATCGAGGCCGGAACCGCATGGCTACCGCGCCGGAGCGGAACTCGCGCCGATGGACCAACTCCAGCGGAATGCGTTCACACAGGCCCCCGAGAAGGGTTGGGCCGCGGCCGGCCAGCACCGGCTGGACCAGGAACTCGTACTCGTCGATGAGACCCAGACCAGCCAACGTTGTGGGAAGCGACACCCCGCCGACCCACAGATCTCCCCCTGACTCTTCCTTGAGTCCTTGTATCGCGTGGGCAACATCTCCTGTGAGCAGGGTTGCGTTCCAGTCGACCGCGGCGAGTGTTGCGGAGACCACGATCTTCTGCGCTTGATCGATGGCCTCAGCGAAGGGCCGCTGCCAGTCCGCCATCCATTCTGGCCAGCCGCCGTGCGCCGGACGTCGCCACGCCGACTCCATCATCTGGTAGGTCACGCGGCCAAAGATCAGGGTGTCGGCGTGCGCCATCTCGTCGGTCCAATAGGCCATCGATTCCTCGTCCGGGGCGAGCCCGGCGTCATGGTGACAGCAGCCGTCCAACGTGACATTGATCGAGTAACGCAGCGACCTCATGCCTGTGTTCTCCCTCTCGCCTGCGATGGCAGAAGTGACTCCGGAACATCCGCTCCGGCCAATGGCAGTGGTCGGTGGGCTCGCCGGCGGTTGTCGCGCTCAGCATCCCAATGTATGCCCGGTGCTGGCCAAGCGGTTCATCCCGAGGCGGTGGTGGATCAGTGGGCCATGTCCACAAAGCGGCTGTAGTGGCCCTGGAAAAGCACCGAGATGTCACGGGTGGGTCCGTTGCGGTGCTTGGCAACGATGATGTCGGCCTCGCCGGGGCGCTGCGACTCCTTCTCATAGACGTCTTCGCGGTGGAGCAGCATCACGATGTCGGCGTCTTGCTCCAAGGAGCCCGACTCGCGAAGGTCAGACATCATCGGGCGCTTGTCGGAGCGCTGCTCGGGGCCACGGTTGAGCTGGGACAGCGCCACGATCGGTACGTCGAGTTCCTTGGCCAGCAACTTGATCTGACGGGAGAACTCCGAGACCTCGAGTTGGCGCGACTCCACCCGCTTGCCGCTCGACATCAACTGGAGATAGTCGATCACGATCAGTTTGAGGTCGTGGCGCTGCTTGAGCCGACGGGCCTTGGACCGGATCTCCATCATGGTCAGGTTGGGGCTGTCGTCGATGAACATCGGCGCCCCCGAGACCTGGCCCATCTTGGGCACCAACTTGGCCCAGTCCTCCTCGGTCATCGGGCCGTTGCGCAGATGATTGAGCGCCACCTTGGCCTCCGCGCTCAACAACCGCATCGTGATCTCGGACTTGCTCATCTCGAGGCTGAAGAACACCGACGTCATGTTGTTGGCGATCGAAGCCGACCGGCATAGGTCCAGCCCCAGCGTCGACTTGCCCATCGCGGGACGCGCGGCCACGATGATCATCTGCCCGCCGGTGAACCCGTTGGTGAGTTCGTCAAGGTCCGCCAACCCGCTCGGGACGCCGTGCAGCGAGCCGTCACGGTTGGAGATCGCCTCGATCTCATCGAGAGTCGACTCCATGATCGCGCTCAGCGGGAGGTAGTCCTCGCTCTGCCGCTTCTCGGTGATCGAGTAGATCTCGGCCTGCGCCCGATCGACGGTGTCGTCGACCTTGCCCTCCCCGGAGTAGCCCATCTGCGCGATGCGGGTGCCGGCATCGACCAACCGCCGCAAGATCGCCTTCTCGTGAACGATCTCGGCGTAGTAGGCCGCGTTGGAGGCGATCGGCACCAACTCGGTCAAGGTGTGCAGATAGGGCGCACCCCCGACCTTGGACAACTCGCCCCGACGGGTCAGTTCGGCCGCGACCGTGATCGGGTCGGCCGGATCGCCCCGGCCGTAGAGCTCCATGATCGTGTCGTAGATGACCTCGTGAGCTGGCCGATAGAAGTCGACCCCGTCGACCTGCTCGTTGGCATCGGCGATGGCGTCCTTGGACAGCAGCATCGACCCGAGCACGCTCTGCTCGGCCTCGACATCTTGCGGGGGGACCCGGCCGACATAGGCCTGGTGGTCCTCACCGAAGGGATTGTGACCGGGTGGGGAGAAGGGACGGTCCACCTCCAACTGGCTCACACATCCCCCTTTCCCATCGATGAACCGGCGTGACGGTTCCTGGTCGGCAGCGCCTGGTCGGACCCGTGATCGGGGCCCTCAGCATGGTGCCGTCGTCGTGGTTACGACGTTAGGTGGCTGCACCGACAAGACTCGTCGCCGGTGGTTCCCAAGCGGTCGCGCGCGCCCGGACGGGCCGTCACAAACCGGAACATTAGGCCTGCCTGCGACCAAGCGCAGCACCCGTCGTCCACACCCCCATGTGGATAACGGTGCATCCCTGTGGAGACACGCCGCGACACATGTGCACACCCTGTTGACCCATCTGTGGATTGCGAAACCCGTTACCCCCGAAAACCGCGTCTGACCTGCGAAGACGTCATGCACAAAGCAACCCCGGAGAGTTTTCTCGACGAATTCCATTCACCTGTCCGCCATCTGGAACCGATGCATCGGTTTGTCGACACCGTCATCCGGGTCGGAGGTTTTCCACACGTTGTCCACAAGTTGGGGTCTTGACAGATCGAGTCTGAGGTGCAGCGGCTCACCCCGTGGCGCGATAGGTTCCCACTTGTGTCACATCGGTCTCGGCGTACTCACTGATGAGCACGACTCCCACCCCCCGACCGGGCACCGACCGCGAGATTCTGCGACTGGCGATCCCGGCCTTCTTCGCACTGATCTCAGAACCGCTCTTCCTCCTCGCCGACACCGCCATCGTCGGCCACCTGGGCACCGCCCAACTCGGCGCACTCGGGATCGCGGCCGCAGTCATCGGCACCGTGATGAGTCTGTGTGTGTTCCTCGCCTACGGCACCACCGCCAGCGTGGCTCGCCAGATCGGCGCCGGGCGCACCAGCGCCGCCCTGACCCAGGGCATCGACGGCATCTGGCTGGCGATCCTGGTCGGTCTCGGCGCGACCGGGGTGGCCGAGGCCTTCCTGCACCCGATCGTCGGCGCCTTCGGTGCGCCCCCGGCCGCCAGCGCGTACGCCGTCACCTACCTGCGCATCGCCCTGCTCGGACTCACCCCCTTGCTGGTGATGCTGGCCGCGACCGGCGTGCTGCGCGGACTCCAAGACACCCGCACCCCACTGGCCGTCGCCGTCGTCGGCAACGCCGCCAACGTCGCCCTCAACCTCGCCCTCGTCTATGGCGCCGGCCTCGGCATCGCCGGCTCCGCCTGGGGGTCGGTGCTGGCGCAGGTTGGCAGCGCTGCTGCCCTGGCGTACGTCGTGGTGAACGCCGCCCGACGACACCACGCACGACTCGCCCCCGACCTGCCCGGCATCAAGGCCGCCGCCACCGCCGGAGTCCCGCTGATCATCCGCACCGCCACCCTGCGCGCGGCCCTGCTTCTGATGACCTACGGCGCGGCCCGCTTCGGCGAGGTTCCACTAGCCGCCATGCAACTGACCATGACCGTCTGGCTCTTCCTCGCCTTCGCTCTGGACGCCATCGCGATCGCCGCCCAGGCCCTCACCGGGCGCTACCTGGGTGCCGGCAACGGGGCCGACGTGCGGGTCATCACCGACCGCATGACCCGGTGGGGACTTGTCAGCGGGATCGTCACCGGACTCGGCCTCGCCGCGCTCTCCCCCTTCCTCGGCCGCCTCTTCACCAGCGACCCAGCGGTGCTCGACTTGCTGGTCCCTGTGCTCCTCGTGGCAGCCCTGTGCCAACCCGTCGCCGGCGTGGTGTTCGTGTTGGACGGGGTGCTCATCGGAGCCGGCGACGGGAGGTACCTCGCGCTCGCCGGCACACTCGTCCTCATCGCTTTCGCTCCGGCGGCCCTGCTGGCCACCTCGCTGACCTGGCTCTGGGTCGCCTTCTGTGTCGCGTTCATGGGCGGGCGGGCCGTCGTACTCCTCTACCGCGCCCGCGGCAGTGCCTGGATGGCGCTGGGGAGTTAGCCGCCGATCACGACACCGCGGAGCGCGACGGCACCGGGCACATCACCTGGCCGCGCAGGCGCACCCGCAATGCCCACGCCAGCAAGGCCACCCCGAGGACGGCCAGGTAGGGCTGCACCGGAGCGAACCAGCGCAGCGCCCCGGCATAGCCCAACGCGAGCAAGGCCAGTTTGTTGCAGACCGGGCAGCCCACTGCGAAGAACGTGAGCAACCCGCCGAGTGCGCCACGGCGTCGGCCCGTGGGATCACCGGAATCGGGCGCACCCACCTCGGGAGCGCGCACATAGGTGGCCAGGATGAGACCGCTGAGCACGCTAGTGAGAATCAGCACCGGCCAGGACCACGCCGTGGGCGGCACGGTCCGCCCGAAGATCGGCGTGGGGATCATCGCTGTGGGCACCGCGATCACCAGCACGGTGGCCACGGCCGCGAGTACGCCGACCGCCCACCGGCGAGGAGACCATTGGGCCAGCGCGGAGATCACCCGGCGATGCTACCGACCCGTTCCTAGACATTCGTTTGGCCGGGCGACATATCACCTATATAGTTGCCCGCCGCAACCAACTACGCCCTTCTTTCGGGCAGACGGCCCCGCGGGGTCACCCAGGAGTCGTTCCTTGAGCACCCAAGCCCACCCTGTCGAAGCCGAGCCGTTCACCCACCGACAGATCCTCACCATCCTGACCGGCCTCATGCTGGGCATGTTCCTCGCGGCGCTGGATCAGACGATCGTGAGCACCTCGATCCGCACGATTGCCGACCAACTCCACGGTCTGGACAACCAGGCCTGGGTGACCACGGCGTACCTGATCACCTCCACGATCGCCACCCCGCTCTACGGGAAACTCGGCGACATCTACGGCCGCAAGAAGTTGTTCCTGTTCGCGATCACGGTCTTCATCATCGGCTCGCTGGCCTGCTCGTTCGCCGACACGATGTATCGCCTCGCGATCTTCCGGGCGATCCAGGGGGTCGGCGCCGGCGGCCTGTTCTCCCTCGCGCTGGCGATCATCGGCGACATCGTCTCCCCGCGTGAGCGAGCCAAGTACCAGGGTTACTTCCTGGCCGTCTTCGGCACCTCCAGCGTGCTCGGTCCTGTCATCGGTGGCTTCTTCGCCGGTGCGGACAGCATCTTGGGGATCACCGGGTGGCGGTGGGTCTTCCTGGTCAACGTCCCGATCGGACTGGCCGCCTTCTTCGTCGTCGTACGCACCCTGCACCTGCGTCACCAGCGCCAAGACCACCGCATCGACTGGTGGGGCGCAGCCGCCCTGGTGCTCGGTCTCGTCCCGCTGCTGACCGTCGCCGAGCAGGGCCGCACGTGGGGTTGGTCCTCCACCACCGCGATCGCCTGCTACGTCGTCGGCGTCATCGGCGTGCTGCTGTTCGTCCTGGCCGAATGGCGAATGCAGGAGGAGGCGCTGTTCCCGCTGCGCTTGTTCAAGAACAAGGCCGTTGGCGTCACCCTGCTCGGCTCGATCGTGATCGGCATGGCGATGTTCGGCGGCATGATGACCCTTCCGCTCTACATGCAGATCGTGCATGGCGCCTCGCCCATGAAGGCCGGCTTCATGATGCTCCCGATGGTGGGCGGCATGATGACCGCCTCGATCGTGACGGGGCAGATCATCTCCCGCACCGGTCACATTCGGATCTTCCCGATCATCGGCTCCGGCCTGTTGGTCATCGGGCTGCTGTTGCTGTCCACGATCACCGCGGACACTGCCCTGTGGCAGGTCATGTTGATGATGTTCCTGGTCGGCATCGCCCTCGGGAACTGCATGCAACCGCTCACCTTGATCGTGCAGAACGCGGTCTCGCCGCGCGAGATCGGCGTCGCAACCAGCGGCGCCACGTTCTCCCGTCAGATGGGCGGCACCCTGGGTGTCGCGGTCTTCTTGTCCCTGCTGTTCAACAGCGTCGGTGACCACATCAAGACCGCTCTGACCAAGGCCGCGGCCACCCCGGCCTTCCAGTCCGCGTTGAGTTCGGCGCTTCAGGACCCTGCGACCCGCAAGGACCGCCAGGCCTACGCCCTGCTCCAAGGCATTGCCGACCCGGTCCACCACGGCGCCGGGCTGGCCGAGATCAACAAGGACTCCTCGGTGCTGAACCGACTCCCTGACGTGATTGCCCACCCCTTCCAGCAGGGCTTCGCCGACTCGATGGCCGCGGTGTTCTGGATCGCCGGACTGATCGCGATCGCCGGCGTGATCGTGTTGTCGATGATGCCCAAGATCGATCTGCCCGAGCGTCACTAGTCGCCCAAGGACTCGGCGTTCCGCAGGGCGGCCCGCGCTCGCCCGATCGGCGACCGCGCGCCCACAATGGCGTCATGAGCGACAACCCCGAGATCGGCTCCCGGCTGCTCACCGGCGACCTCACCACCAACTACCACGACGTCGGCGAGGGTCCGACAGTGCTCCTGTTGCACGGCTCGGGTCCCGGGGTCAGCGCGTACGCCAACTGGCGGCTCACCTTCGCCTCGCTCTCCTCGAGGTTCCGGCTGCTGGCACCTGACCTGGCCGGGTTCGGTTTCACCGACGTACCCGCTGACATCGACTACACCCGCGAGCGGTGGTTGACCCAGATCATCGACTTCCTCGACGGGCTCGGCGTCACCCGGACCCACGTCGTGGGCAACTCCTTCGGCGGATCGATGGCGCTGGCGCTGGCGATCGCCCGCCCCGACCTGGTCGACCGGATGGTGCTGATGGGGTCGGTCGGGGTGCACTTCGAGATCACCCACGGGCTCGACGAGGTGTGGGGGTACGAGCCCTCCGAGGCGACCATGGGGCATCTGATCCGCGACGTCTTCGCCTACGACCCGGGACTCGTGACCGACGATCTGGTCCGGATGCGCTACCTGGCCAGCATTCGCCCCGGGGTCCAGGAGAAGTTCTCCTCGATGTTCCCGGCACCGCGCCAGCGTTGGGTCGATGCGATGGCCCATGACGAGTCGGCGATCCGGGCACTCGGCGTACCAACCCTGATGGTGCACGGGCGCGACGACAAGGTCATCCCGGTGGCGACCTCACTGCGTCTGCACGAGTTGATCGACGACAGCCAGGTGCACCTGTTCGGCCGGTGTGGGCACTGGACCCAGATCGAGCGCGCCGACGAGTTCGCCCGCGTGGTCGCCGACTTCCTCACACCCGCTGGATAGGCGCGCCCGAAGACGACTTAGGGCCGCCCCGAAGGGACGGCCCTAAGTGTTGCTGAGCGGGTCAGGCAGGCACGACGTTGAGGTTGACCGTCGCCTCGACATCATCGAGAACCTTGACCTTGACCGAGTAGGCGCCGACCGACTTGATCGGGTTGCCGACCACGATGCTGCGCTTGTCGACCTCGGCGCCACCGGCGGTGATCGCCTCGGCGATGTCGGCCGCAGTCACCGCACCGAACAGACGGCCCTCGGAACCGGCGCGCACCTTGACGTTGAAGGTCGCGCCCTCCAACTTGGCCTTGACCTCGGCGGCGTGGTCGGCGTCGCGCACGGCCTTGGCCTCACGCGAACGCTGGATCGACTCGATGGTCTTCTCGCCACCGCGGGTCCAGCGGATCGCGAAACCGCGGGGCACGAGGTAGTTGCGGCCGTAGCCGTCTTTGACCTCGACGACGTCGCCGGCGCTGCCGAGCCCGGACACTTCCTGAGTGAGGATCAACTTCATGGTCTGGTCTCCTCTCAGCGAGCCGTGGACGTGTAGGGCAGCAGTGCGATCTCACGAGCGTTCTTGACCGCCATGGCCACGTCGCGCTGGTGCTGCACGCAGTTGCCGGTCACACGACGCGCCCGGATCTTGCCGCGGTCGGAGATGAACTTGCGGAGCAGGTTGACGTCTTTGTAGTCGACGCCGTTGGCCTTCTCCTTGCAGAACTGGCAAACCTTCTTCTTGGGCTTGCGGATGACTGCCTTCGCCATGGTGCTTGGTTCTCTTTCAGTGAGCCCGGGCGCTCATCGACCCACGCGGGGCGAGCGACCGGAAGTTGGATGGTGGATCAGAAGGGGGGCTCTTCAGAAGGCTGAGCGGCCCAGGGGTCACGCGCCGGTGCGGGCGCCTGCCCGCCGCCGCCGCCGTACGACGGAGCCGACTGCGACTGCGCAGGGCTGCCCCACGCCTCGTCGCCACCGCCGGAGTAGCCACCACCACCACCACCGGCGCCACGAGCGGCGCGGGTGACCTTGGCGGTCGCGTACTTCAACGAAGGACCGACCTCTTCGACCTCGATCTCGAAGACGGTGCGCTTCTCGCCTTCGCGGGTCTCATAAGAACGAGCCTTCAGGCGACCCTGAACGACCACGCGCATCCCCTTGGTCAGGGACTCCGCGACGTTCTCGGCCGGCTGGCGCCACACCGAGCAGGAGAGGAACAGCGCTTCGCCGTCCTTCCACTCGTTGGTCTGGCGGTCGAAGGTGCGCGGGGTGGACGCGATCCGGAAGTTGGCCACGGCCGCACCCGAGGGGGTGAAGCGCAGCTCCGGGTCGTCGACCAGATTGCCCACGACGGTGATGAGTGTTTCGCCTGCCATGTCGGACTCCTCGTGCCTACAGACGCTCAGCGAGCGTCGGGACGAATGACCTTAGTCCGGAGCACCGACTCGTTCAGCGTGAGCTGACGGTCGAGTTCCTTCACCGTTGCCGGCTCAGCCGACAAGTTGACGATGGCGTAGATGCCTTCGGCGTTCTTCTTGATCTCATAAGCCATCCGGCGACGGCCCCACACCTCGACGTTGTCGATGGTGCCGCCGTCTTTGGTGACTAGGGACAGGTACTTGTCGAGCGACGGGGCGACCGTGCGCTCTTCAAGGGAGGGGTCGAGGATGACGACCACTTCGTAGGCACGCAAACTGCCTACCTCCTTCGGACTCATGCGGCTACGGACGTTCCGTAGCAGGAGGTTGCCCTGAATTCAAGGCGACGAACAAGAATACCCCGGCTGCAGGGGTGCTGCGAAATCGGCGAGGGCGCTACCCCAAGAGGTGCCACGCCGAAGCACCTCGGTGTGAGGGCAATCGTCGGCAAAGCCCGGTCCGCTAACGCCGGGTCGCTGAGGTCAGGTGACCAAAGGCCACCAGGCGGTTGTCGGTGTGGAACAACTCCGAGCAGGTCAAAAGCGTGATCAGTTTCTGCCCCTTGCGTTGAGCCGGCTCGATGCCGCCGCTCTTGGGGTTGGCTGGAAGTGGGTTGAGCACCCAACCGGCAGTGAAGTCGACCACCAGTCCGGCACCGGGGGTGTCGAGCACATAGGTATAGACCTTGCTGCTGGTTTCCACGATGACTTTGTCGCCGGGGCGCAAGTCCGGCATCCGGCGTAGTGGTTCGCCGTGAGTGACCCGGTGAGCCGCAACCACATAGTTGCCGACCTTGCCGACCTCCGCAGTGCCCACCACGTGACCAAAGCCCTGGGCTAACGCCTGGTCGCCGGTCCCACGCAGGACCGGGACGGCGTAGTCCGCACCGAAGCGCGGGATCCGGATGAGCGCGTCAGCGTTGACCCCTGCCTCGACTTCGACGCGGCGCTCGCCTCGCTTCCAGCTCTCTTCCAAGCGTTCGATAGTGCGCGCCTGTGCGCGGTGAGACACCCAGTTCGTGCCAAACAACTGCCACGCCACCCATCCAGACCAGGCCAGGCCACCAACAAGGAGGGTGGCACCGAGCACCATGGCTAGGGTGAGCCTCCGTGGCGAGACCTGAGGTTTGGTGCCGAGCTCTAGGACCATCGGGTTGCGCGGGGTTCGCAGGCACGACCAAGGCAACGCAAAGCGGACTCGCTCACGGCCCAGGCCACATAACCGCGCATGACTTGAACAGCTGGCGGGTGCGTTTCAACTGGCGCTGTGGCGAGTTCTCCCCAGACAGCAGGTCGGCATAGCCTCGCCGGAGCTTGCGAATGAGGCAGCCCTTCTGGGACTCCTGAAACTGGCCCTTGCCTGAACTCATCGCCATCGACTCCCAGCCGGTGATGAAACCCTTCTCCGCCTGGGTCGGCTTCAACTTCGGCGGGGCTGTGTCGGTCTTGCCCGCCTTGGCGTCTCCCTTCGGCGACCCCTTGGTGGAGGGTGGATTGACGGTTGGCGTCGGCGCATCCTCGGCCCCGCTCGGCCGCGCAGTCGACGATGGGGTCGACGAGGCCGAGGCTTTGGCTTTGGCTTTGGCTTCGGAATCAATGCTCGATCCGCAGCCGCTCAGGAGCAGCCCGAAGATGAGTAGGGCGATGGCAAAGGGTCGGAAGATCATCACAGTCTCGTCTGAGGGATGGGGTGGCCATACTACCGCGTGGCCACACCTGGACCGATCATGCCACTGAGGTGGCGGACCTGCGGTCCGCCACCTCAGCTAGGCGCTTCAGAGTGCCCGTCGGCGACGCCTGATCAAAGCCACACCCAGGAGCAAAGCTCCAATGGCTGCGGCACCCAATCCGGCGTACATCGAGGCGAGGTTCGCACCTTGCGTGGCACCCGTGTTGGGCAGCTTGACGTACTTGTTGATCACCGTGATGGTGTGATCCATCTCAGGATCGGCGATCACGATGCCGTCGTCTACACCGCCCACCGTTGTGTCATCGGTATCTTCGATGGTCACCAGCGCACTGCCGGCGCCGCCGACCTCGTCAGCCACACATTCGGATCCTGCCTGCACCCGCAGACGAATCGACTGTCCCGCCTTCAGCTTGAACCGCGGGAAGACCTCTGCCGTCTCGTCCGGGTAGGTGCAGATGACCTCGAAGGTGAACGGACCCTTGTGGCTGGTGTCACCCACGACCTTCTTCTTGATCACAATGAATGCCTCGTCGAAGGTGTTGGTCACCGACAAAGTCAGCACCTGCTCAGCCTCGCTTGAACCGACAATCGCGGCGTTGTCGAACGAGTCGTAGTTGACGGTGTGGCTGTTGGCCCCAGAGGTGTTGGTCTCCACTCCGAAGCAGTGGGCACCCTTGGGCAACTTGACATCGTTTCCGCTGCTGTCCTTGACCCGGATGGTCTCGCCATCCTTGACCGTGACCGGTCCCGAGAACAAGGTGGCGATCACCGGAGATCCGGCTTCGTCCTGGGTCTCGATCTGGCAGGTCACGGTGACCTCGAAGGACTTGCCAACCACGTTGGGCAGGTCGGCGCCGCTGCCGTCAACCGTCTTGGCGACGTCGATGACCGCGACCGAGAACGCGTTGCTCACCTGGGCAATCACCGTGTTCTCCTGGTCGTTTTCAACGATCACCACCTCAACCGGAGCCGGCGTGTTGTCGGCGTCAGCATTGTCGGTTTCCGTGATCGTGCAGTTGGTGCCGATCGGCAGGCCGCTGAACGCCTCGCTCGTCACCGAGGTGGCTCCCTGGGCGGGAGTCAGCGTGACCTTGGTGTCGAGCACGGTGCGCTTGTCGAAGGTGCACATCACGGTGAACTTGAAGGGACCCTTGCCGAACAGTTGGCCACCAGGACCGACGATCGACTTGTTGATCTTGACCGAACCGGTGGTCACCGCGTTGGCGGTGTCAGTGTCGGTCACGGTCGTCTCAACCCCAATCGGGTGACCGGTAGCGGCTGCCGTGTTGGGCTCGATTCCCTTCGTGATACCCGTGGTCTTGCAGGTGTACTTGACCACGTCTCCGGGAGCGAACTTCGCAAACTTCGCGTAGTCGGCCGAGGTCGCCTCACATGCGGTGGTGACCGGGTCGGTGACCTCCACGTCGGTGAGGGTGACGTAGCCGGTGTTCTTCACCACGATCCGCCAGAGCACGTCGGAACCGTAGGGGCGAATTGCACGCTCGGTCGTGGGACCGTTGCCAGCCACATCATCTGCCGACCAGCCACCCTCGCCGAGAGCGGCATCGGGGTCGCAGGAGTTGTCGGCCTTGGTGCAGACCTCCTTCTCGATGTCGATCGCCGGGTCGCGCTGCAGCGCCAGATCGATCGCCAGGTTGGAGAACGGATCGGTCGTGGTCGCGTCGGTGACACCGTGGATGTTCTCCGCGGTCGGCTCGTCACCGGTGATGCTGCCGGTGTCGGGGTTGACCGTGGCTGAGAGCACGAACTGGTTGGACCGCACCGAGCCGCCCACTCCCGAGATCGCGTCGTGCGACACGGTGTCGTTCTCGTCCACATCGGCTTCGGTGGTGCCGGCCGCCGGGAAGGCAGTCAGTTGCCACCCGTCGAGCTTCCCACCCGAGGCGAAGTCACTTGCCGGAATCTCCACGTAGTAGGTGCCTGCCGGCAACTTCGTGAACTTGTAGACCCCGTCGGTGGTGGTGGTCGAACCCACCTGAACGGGGGATCCACTTTCCGGCACGTAGAACAGGTTGACTGTGACCCCGTCGGGCACCAGCCCGTCGACACCGGCGTCGTAGGCGCCGTTGCCGTTGACGTCTTCGAAGATCAGGTCACCCACAGTGTGCGACACCGTGCGAACCGTCACTCGGTTGGAGGCCAGGGTCTGGAATCCGTTGGCGTTGCTGAACGTGTCAGAGAAGGCCGTGAAGCGGTCGGAGTAGACGTTGTTGGCCTTGTTGGCGTCGGCCGAGAACGGGTCGGCGGTGTCACCGGCTTGGAGCTCGAACGACACCACCAGGCCCGAAGTCGCGGTCTGCTTGATCGGGGTCAGATCCTGAGAACCCACGAACTTGAATCCGGTCACCAACGACCAGTCAGAGATGCCCGCCGCGGGCACCCAGGTCGAGGTGTTGTTGTTCAAGTTCTGGTTGATCGTCCCCGGTGCGTCGGTCGTGTAGTAGAAGGTGCCTGGGTAGGCAGCCCCAGCCATGTCCGCCACGGTTGGTTCGCCACGGGTCAGCGTGAGCACACCATCGTAGTTCGACGCCGGCACTCGGTTGACGCCACCTGGCACCGATCCGTCACCGTTGTAGGGGAACACCTCGATGAAGGTAGGCGCCTTGATGGTCAAGGTGTCAGAGAAGTTCTGCATTGACAGGGTGTACTTCTGGTCGTCGTTGAGCACGTCCAGAGACGCGTCCACCTTCTTGCGCAGCTTCACTTCACCGGTCTGCTCCAAGACGACGGTGTGGTCGTCGGACGGAGTGATCGGTGAGCCTGTGAAGGTGATCTCCGAGTGATTCACCAATGAGGTGGCGTTGGGGGCCAGCGGATCGGTGTTGGTGCAAATTCGCCGGTTCGGGATCTCGGTGTTGGGGGTCCATTCGCCCAAGTTCCAGATCAAGGTCGTTCGACCTGCCGAAGGCGTGTCGTAGAGCACCACGTCGGCTGGCGTGCCGCCGGGCAAGGCAGCGGTGCAATCGGGGTCATAGTCGGCGTACTTCGGGAGCACGTCGGTGATCTTCACCCCTTGCACCGGTGCCGGGTCCTGGGACTGCGCCTGCAGAGATGAGACCACCTCCCAGACCACCTGGTTGCCAGCCACCGCGGCACCGGTGTTGCCGAAGTTGGCCGCGCCATCGCCGACACCGTCAATGGTGATCGTGCGCTTCTGAATCGCTGGTACAGCAAGCGACACGGTGACTCGGTCACCGTCAACAGCGGTGTTCTCCGGTGATGGGGTGTAGCCGCGGCTGGTCCAGTTGGGGCTGGCCTGGTCCGAGCGCACCGTGCCGAAGTTGGCGATCACGGCGCCGGCCGGAATGGCTTTCCCGTCGTGCGGGCCACCGTTGAAGGTGGAGCGCACCCGCATGCCGAAGTCGAGCCGGTTGTTGACGCCGAAGTCCTGCGTCGTCAACTCGCCAGTCGCCGGGTCGATCCCGGGCCGAACGCGGACCGCGTTGACCGCCTCAAGACCCCCCGGAACGCTGTTCGGGTCTTTGTACCAGGTGGTGGCGTCGTCAGTGCACCGAGCAGCGGCCTGGTTGGTCCAGGTTCCGTCATAGCGGCCCGTGGTCCCGTTCAGGCCGCCCGAGAGCGGGTCGTCACCAGCCGGCAGATCGATGTGACCGAACTCGAAGATCCACTTCTCGTTGTAGGCCTTTTCCAAGGTGTAGTCGTAGTTGCCGGTGCCGGGACCGGTAGCGGATAACCAGGCGTAGATGTTCGGGTCCCCGTTGCTCACGGTCTCCGTGGAGGGCACCAACGTGGCCATGGTGTTGTCGAAGACGTCGCAGATCCTTGAGTCGGTCCAGGTGGGCGCGTTAGCGTTGACCCAGTTGAGGTGGGTGTCGAACACCTGGCCGGGCTGCATCACGGCACTGCCGTCGTGGGGCGCAGTCATGTTGGGCAAGTACTGCCAATTCGCGTTGTACAACTGGGTCTGATCCAGCAGGTACTTCGCGAACTGACCGGGCGCGTAGACGAAGCTGGTCGGTCCGGCCACGTTGTCGCTTTTGGCCGGCGTCGTGGTGTTGGTGCCCGACGGGTCACAGAAGGGCATGCCCTCCGCGTTGAGGTCGTTGCCATCGACACTCATCGGGTCACACCAACCCGGCTCCCGGCCGCTGCCGAAGTTGCTCGCGCCAGAGACGCCGTCAGGATCGAAGTCGCCGACTCGGTTGTACAGGGTCAGACCGCCGGCATCGTTTCCGACGTTGCCATCACCGGCGTCGATCGAGGAGAGCGGAATGAAGATCTGCACCCGGTACGAGGCGACATAGAAGGGGCCTGCGGACAGGTCCGCCCCGCCCGCATTTTTGGTCGGGTAACGGGCCCCGGACATGTCGATCTCGTCGAAGGTCAACGTATAGTCACTGGTCGGGTCCGAGGGGTCGTTGCGAGTGGCCGTGCAGGTGCCCGAGTCGAGCACTGTCATGTTCATCTGAGAGTAGTCGCCGTAGGGCCCGGGCCGGCCACCCACGGTGCCTGCCCACCTTGTGGGGTTCGGGATGCACTGGGTGATCGCAAACTTGAACCCCGGGTGTGCGGTTGCGCCGTCAGACAGCATCGAGAAGAGGTCGTCGGTCACCGTGATCGGCTGCTTCAGCGCCTCAGTGCCCACCCGTCGGTTGGTCTTCACCTGGATCACGGTGTAGGTGTAGTAGCCAGGTTCAGAACCGTTGCCCACATTGCCGTATCCCGGGTCTTGGTTGAAGAAGCCTTTCTTCTCGAGCTCGTAGGCCGGGGCCGCAGTGATCTGAATCGGTCCGTAGGGCACCTCAGCCGACGGCACCGCCGTCGGGATCCCGTTGGCGTCGACCGCGTAGGCAGTGCCGACGGTGTCGAAGGAGGAGCCGTTCGGCGAGGTCGAGGAGACTTTCACCACGGGCTGAAACAGCACCGCGTCACCTGTTTGGGTCCACTTGCCCAGGTTGCACTTCAAGGTCACCGAAGTGGTTCCGGCCGGGGGCATCGCGCCTTCGGGGATGACGTTGCCATCTTGATCGACGATCACGCTAGCCGGGGTGGCGCCGCCGCCACCACTGGGCTTGCAGCGCGCCGGAATGCGGGCGAAATTGGCAATCGCGCCGTCGGTCAGGTTAAGGGTCTGCTGGAAGATCACGGCTTGGTTCTTGGCCGACAGGTCTTCGAAACTGGAGTCAGTGATCGACCAACTAAAGGTCACCGTGTCAGCGGTGCGCACGATCAGATCGTTGGCCGCACAGTCCTGACCGGGATCGGCGCAGGTCGCATCAAACGGCGCCGAACCGGTGTAGACCGCGGGGTCCCCAGTGCCGCCGTCGACGGGGATCACCAAGTTGGTGTACCAGTCCGGGCGGATCAGTGTGTCAACCGTGGCGTTGCCGCCATCGGCGATGGTCAGCGTGGCCGACTCACCAACCTGAGGAGACGTGCGCGGAGTGTCGTTGTCGCCACTGTCTGGGGTGATGGAGTAGGTGTTGTCGTTGACGGTCACCTTCACCTTGACCGTGCCACCCGAGCACGAGGCCGCGTCGACGCCGCTGATCGACCAGGTCCCATCCGCCCCAGGCGTCGCGGACCCGATCACCGCACCGCCCGCGTCACAGATCAGCTCGACTGTGGTTGCGTTGCCGAGCCCCGGCTCGCCCGCATCGAGCGTTCCGTTGGCGTTGGTGTCGACCGACACGGTGCCTGAGACGGTCACGACCGGTGCAGCAGAAGCCACAGGGACGAGCCCGAAAGTTAGAAGCGTTGAAGCCAGCAGCGCTGTGAACCCGAGATGTAGACGGTTCTTGACCAAACCGCGACGGTTCATTGCGATTCCTAACTAGTGATGTGATGTGACCAGGCAAGGGGCACCTGGCGATGATCGGAGGGCAGTGGCAACAGGTGCCACCCCCGGATAGGACGAAGTCGGCCGCGTGGGCCGAGGGGAACAAGAGCTCATGCGATGGGTCGCCCGATCCAGACCGACCGAAGGGTCCAACGGCCGGGGCCGAGGCGCTCGCCTGCGCAGGTGAGGATCGCCAGCCGGTGTTTGGAGTCGTCGCCGAAATAGAGCTTGCGAAGTCCGGGCCCTTCTTCGGCGACGCGCCTCAAGGAGATTCGATAGCACTGCACTTGACCGCGGGCACCCAGGACTTTGACCACGTCGCCGTCACGCAGAGTGGCGTTGAGCTTGTTGCCCAGAGCAGAGTTGTCTGGCCACGCGTGGGCAGACAACAGCAAGTGATACTTGGCGGCCGAAGCGCGAGTGCCGGCCTTGCCCCACCCAAACACAGCCTTCCCGCTTGTGGTCAACGGGGGGGCGGCAACATATCCGGGCCTAGCGGTCACCTTGACCTTGCCGACAGAGGGCACTGATACCGCGACCGGCTTGAAACTGCCACTAGTCATGCGCGAGCAGCCACCATCGGCGGTCGCAACGCTGTGTGCGGTCGGTGCCGCTGAAGCGGACGCGCTCACAGCACAGATCGAACCCATCACCAGCACAAGCGTGCTTACAAGGCTTCGCACGATTAGCCCCCCACGGCTCACGATTGTCCTCCTCAAGAGCGCGCAGACTCCAGAGGTTGCAGGGGAATAGTGCCGGGCACCCAGCAGTCCGCTGACGCCTGCTCCCAAGTTCACGCCCAGTTGTCACCCTTTAGTCAAAATTTGATTAGATGCGGTCATCGCACGTCAGAAGACCTGATGAGAACCGGGACAGAGCGCTGCGGGAGACCAGCAGAGGCTCAGCACGAGGCATAGCGGAACCTCCCGCCAACGGCCGCCGCCCGACTCCCGTCAGGATCTCAGCAGTGTTGATGAAGAGTTCCGCCGTGGTTAGAGTGCACCAACCAATCGATACATGGCAAATGTCCGGGTCGCGACCTTTTCCAATAGTTGACCTGGCCGGCTGAGAGGAGCCGACTCAGTCAACGTGCGCAGGCAAATGGCGCCGGATCGAGGTTTGCACCAGTGGGTAATGCCGAGGAAGGGTCTATGGAGGTTCAGCGACGTTCACGCCTCCTCGAAAGGCGCTGGCTCACCAAATCATTCGATGCGCTTGCCTCGGGATCTGTGTTGCTGATTCAAGCCCCTGCTGGATATGGCAAGACGACACTACTGGAGACCTGGAGTTCTTCGGCACCCACCCGTGTCGCGCTTGTGTCTGCATCCTCGCAGAACTTCGAGTCGAGTCTCTCCGATGCGCTAGGCCGCCTCTTCCCATCAAGCGGCTCCGAAGCCGGAGCCGAACACTCACCGCACTACGCACAACTGATCTCCCGGGGCCCACTCGTACTGGCCATCGACGACGTCGACGCTAGCTACACTGACGCCGGGATCATCATCGAGGACGTCATTAGGCGCCAATACCCTCAACTCATTCTCATCCTCAGTGGACGACGCATTCCGGACTATGGATGGTCGCGACTTCACACGACAGGCCGTGTGTTTCGGCTCGGCCCCGAGGAGCTACGCCTCCGAGCAGCGGAAGTGGCCGCGGTCTTGAAAGCTGGATCGCAGAAGTCAACTCATGAAATCGAACAGAGCGTGGAGGGCTGGCCGGCGGCTGTCGCCATTAGCGCAGGGGACCGAAATCGCATTGAGAGCAGCCTCGGGTCGCCGCTTGGAGAATATGTGGTCAGTCAGTGTTTCGCCCACGCGGATCCATTGACGATTCGCCTGCTAGTGGCGAGCCACCTCATCGGCGGCCTCTCACAGCGCGATGTTGGGATCGTGGTCCCGGGACCGCTGCCGGCCGACCCGTTTGGCACCTGCGAACGAGACAGCATTCCGCTGACGACGATCAAGCGCTCGGCCTTGGGTGCGCAGCTACAGGTCTCCCCCGTGATCGGCAGACTAGCGGCTCTCCATCTCGCCGCTGTGGACCTGCCGGCCCATCTCAATCTCATGGTGGGAGTGGCGGCATGCTTGCAGTCGCAGGACCGAGACGACGAGGCGTTTGACATCCTTCTCGAACTCGGAGACCGAGTAGTTCTGCTGCAGCATCTGTCCGACAGAGGACTCGTTCAAGCGGTCAAGGGCAACACCAAGATCGTGCGCAGTTGGCTGCAAAGATTGCCCGCAGACCTCACCACCACCCACACCCAAGTCGCGATGATGCATGGCGCCGTAGCCGGAGTCGAGGGCGATTTTGAGTCGGCGGCGATGTGGTTTGCACGCATTGCTGCCAACAACGGCGAGGATCTCGGCGCCGAGGTGTCAACGCGCCTGACTGATCGAATCGAACTGTTCGCTCACTTTGGCGGACTAGTTTCGGGCAAGAAATCGACAATCGCTCTAGATGATTGCGAAGTCGCGCTTGAAGTCGGATCAAAGGTGCTTGATCACGTTCTCGCAGACAATCTACGAGCGGCACAATCGCTATTGGATGCGGCCCACCTAGTTAGTTCAAAGTTTCCTTTGGTCGAGGTCAATTTGCTCGCCATCAGGGCCTATCTGGCCTACCTATCCGGCGACCAGTTGGCAGCGCACGATTGGGCAACGGCCAGCCGCGAGTTGGCGGCGATGCACGAGCTCGACACAATTGCCACCTCCTTTCTCGTTGATGCCATCAGTGCGCTAGTGACCGCCGCCTCGGCCCCAAGCCGCTCCAGAACGCCGGGCAACCTGGTCGAACAAGCCGCGGCCAAACTGACCAAATGCGCCGGCGGAATCCACGGTTTCCGGGCACTGGGCTACGTCGTACTCATCGAAGCTTGCCTGCTGCGCAAAGCGATGGCGGACGCCGCGGCGTTTCAAGAACGCTGCGACGAAGCCCTGGCTCATCATGGCCAACCCGCGCCGCGCGCAGATAGTGTTCGAGAGCAACTACTCACCCATAAGCGCTCGACCATGGCGCCACCCGGCACCGCCTTGACTGGAGCGGAAAGGCGAGTGTTGGCGATGCTTGCTACCCACCTGACGGTCCCCCAGATCGCACGCGACTTGGTAGTGAGCCCGGCGACCGTTCGGGCCCATGTCCGGGGCATCTACTCGAAGCTGAACGTCTCCGGTCGGGCCCAGGCGGTCACTCGTGCCGCCCAGCTCGGATTGCTCGACGAGTCACCTTGATCGTTTGATCGACCGGCCCGGAGCCATCGTCGCAGTGGCGCAGTAGGCGTGCGGGGCCGGTGCCATCGCGGACCGGGGTGAGGTCGATGATCACGGTGACGTACTTGTCGCCGCGCCGGGTGTGGCGCCAGACGTGCTCGTCGACCCCGATCACCTTCACGCCGTCGAACCGGTCGGGATCGTTAATCAAGAGCCGCTTGCCCTCGGCGAGCACGGCGTTGTTCGCGGTGTCCCACGCGACTCCGAGCACCACGGCGACCCGGGCATCGGTCAGATGCTGGACCACGATCCCGACCAGCGCCCACCGCAGAGCGGTCCGGGTCAACTTGGCCCGCGGCTCGGCCGCCGCGCTGGTGTCTTGACGCCACACGTGTCCGCAGCCGGTGCACTTGCGTCGACCGACGGTAACGATGAGTGTGGTGGGACGCCAGCCCAGAGGCTCGTGCGCGAGCTCCCGAGAAACCGAGCCACGCGCGACGCCCTCGCAGCCGCAGCGTCGGCACCACAGATCAGGCTCAACGACCCGGCAGGTCAGCACCGCGCGGTCGGGGAGCCCTGGCCAAGCGGCCGAGCACATGGCCGACCTCGAATGAATCCACGAGCGGCTGATCAGCTCACTGCACCCACCAGTTCGGCTCCGCACTAGGACGCAACCTGGGTGCGGAGTCAAGGTGGGTACTTAACCTGGGAATCCGTCCGCGCCCCGTAGAGTCGAGGCGTGACTGACTTGAGGGTTCACGCGATCAGCGCCGAGGAGCACCTGGCCTATCTGCACACTCAATACTCAGCCAGCTTCTTGCAGACCCCGGCGTGGGCGAAAGTGAAGAAGGAGTGGGCGTCGCAGTCGCTCGGTTGGTACGACGGCGACCAGTTGGTCGGTGCCGCTCTGGTGCTGCTCCGTCGGATTCCGAAGAGCACCCGTGCCCTTGCCTACCTCCCAGAAGGGCCGGTCATCGACTGGGCCACCGAGGGCTTGGGGCGCTGGCTGACGCCGCTGGCGTCGTACTTGAAGAGCCAGAAGGCGTTCGCGATCCGGATCGGGCCTCCGGTGGTCACCCGCACCTGGACTGCCCAGCAGATCAAGGACGGCATCGCCGACCCCACGGTGGCCACCCTCAACGACCTGTGTCCGGCCACTCGCCCACCCGCAGGTGCGGCGGTCGTGTCGCAGTTGCACGAACTCGGCTGGCGCCCGCTGGCCACCAGCGGCGGGTTCAGCGCGGGGCAACCGCAGTACAACTTTCAGATCCCGCTAGCTGGCCGCACCGAAGACGACGTACTGCGCGGGATGAACCAGTTGTGGCGGCGCAACATCAAGAAGGCCGCCAAGGAGGGCGTCGAGGTCAGCCTCGGCGGCCGTGAAGACCTGGCCGCCTTCCATACGCTCTATGCCCACACCGCCGAACGCGACCACTTCACCCCGCGGGGGCCGTCGTACTTCGAGACCATGTGGGATGCCCTGAGCGCCGAGGACCCCGACCGGATTCGGCTCTATCTCGCCCACCACGACGGCGACCTCGTCGCGAGCACGATCTGGATCCGGGTCGGCGCGCACACGTGGTACTCCTACGGCGCCTCCTCGACTCACAAACGCGAAGTACGCGGGTCCAACGCCATCCAATGGCAGATGATTCGCGATTCGATCGCGGCCGGGGCGAGCGTCTACGACCTGCGCGGGATCACCGACACGCTCTCGTCCGATGACGCCCATGTGGGACTGATCCAGTTCAAGGTGGGCACCGGCGGAGAGGCTGTGGAGTACGTCGGGGAGTGGGACCTACCGCTCAACGGATTGCTCTACAAGGCCTTCCTGACCTATCTGCGGAGGCGCGGATGAGTCTGTTCCTCCACGTCGATGGCCCACGCTGGCGCGCCCACCTGAGGTCGGTCGCCGAGCGCGAACCTGGCCTGGTTCCGGTCGCCAAGGGCAACGGCTACGGGTTCGGACTCGGGCGACTAGCTCGACGTACGCAATGGCTGGGCGTGCCCATGCTCGCGGTCGGAACCTACGACGAGATTGCAGCCGTGGCCTCGCGCTTCGATGGATCGATCATGGTGCTCACTCCGTGGCGGGAGTTCCAGCACGCCCCCCACGACGATCGGCTAGTCCACACAGTCAGCCGACTGTCCGACTTGGAGATGCTGGCGGCCGGACCACACCGACCCCGCGTCGTGCTCGAACGCGCCACGTCGATGCTGCGCCACGGTATGACGGCCGCTGAGTTGAGGCAGGTCGGTCGGGTGCTCGGGTCACGGACCGGCGTACGCGTGGAGGGGGTGACCATGCACCTTCCCCTCGGCGGTGGCTCCCACCAGAGCGAGGTCGACCGATTGATGCATGACGTGGTCGCCGCCGACCTCGGGGTGCGCGACATCTATGTGTCTCACCTGGCCTCAGCCGAACGCACCGGCTTGCAGGCAGTATGGCCGGAGTTCACCTTCCGACCTCGCATCGGGACCGACCTCTGGTTGGGTGATCGGGGTTCGCTGCGGGTCACTGCGACCGTGCTCGACGTACACCCCGTGGAGCGGGGCGACGTCTATGGCTATCGCGGCCGGCACGCCCCGGTGGCCGGCTCGATCGTGGTCGTCTCGGGCGGCACGGCGCATGGGATCGGACTGGAGGCGCCAGCATCGGGAAGTTCGCTGCGCAACCGGGCCTCGTCCGTCGTACGAGGAGGGCTAGACGCCATGGGCCTGGTGCGCTCGCCGTACACCATCGACGGCAAGCAACGCCTCTTTGCCGAACCCCCCCACATGCAGGCCTCGATGCTCTTCTTGCCCGCCGGATCCCGCACCCCGGTCGTAGGCGACCAAGTGGACGTCACCGTCCGCTTCACCGCCACCACCTTCGACAAGACCGAGATCACTGATTGAGCAGGCCTGCTCGGAGGTCGCGGATGATCATGGCGGCTAGGTAGATCTCGGCGAGGATTCGGATGATGATCGCGGTTAGGTAGAGGGGGTCGGGGGCTCCGGTGGTGGCTGATGCGGTGAACTGGCCCAGATAGAGCCAGACCGCCGCGAAGTAGAACACCTCGCCTGCCTGCCAGATGATCAGATCGCGCCAGCGCGGGCGGGCGAGTACGGCGAGGGGCAAGAGCCAGAGAACGTATTGCGGGGAATACACCTTGTTGGTGATCAAGAACGCCGCCAGGATCAGATAACCCAGTTGGGCGAAGGTGGGGGTGGCGGGGGCCCGCAAACCGAGCACCAAGATCGCCACACACGCAAGGGCAAACACGACCAACGAGACCCGGTTGACCGTTTCGGGGGTGGCCGGACTTCCGAGCAGCGAGAACCACAGCCACACACTGCCCAGATCAGGGCCACGGTCGGAGTTGAAGGTCCAAAACACCTGCCACTGAGCCATCCCGGTGATCCAGGCCGGGACATTGAGCGCGACCCAACTCCCGACGCCGGCGACCAGCACGGCAGCGAACTCCGTCATCTGGCGTCGACGCAGACAGATCACCAGCAGGGCGCCGAGCAGGAAGAGCGGATAGAGCTTGGTGGCGGTGCCGATGCCCAGACAGATGCCGGTCAACACCGGTCGGCCGCGCGCCCACGCCAACAGGGCTCCGGCGACGCAGGCCACCGCGAGCAGATCCCAGTTGACGAACCCGGTCAACAGCAGGCACGGCGACACCGCGAACCACAGGGCGTCGTAGGGGCGTCGGGGATGCACGAGGGCCAGCAGGTACGTCGTCAGCATGCCGACCGCGGCTAGCAGGACGACGTTGACCACGAAGTACTGGTTGACCTCGGTCACCATGCCCGGGAGTCCCCAGATGTCTCCGGCCGCAACCTTGGCGCGCTCGGCCTGCGTGGGTCCGGACCCCACGATGTTGGTGAGTCTTCCGGTGGCCCAGGCGAAGTAGGAGATCCCGACCGGGTACTCCATCACCTGATAGCGACCCTCGCTGTCGGAGTAGGGCCACACCCCCTCGGCCAAACCACGCCCGGTGTAGAGATAGGGCAGATCGGAGTAGCACATCGCGGCGTAGCGCAGCGACCCGTCGGTCCACTGGGTCTGCACGCATGGCGCCTTCTGCACCATGGCCACCGCGAAGGTGAGCGTCACCAGAGCCAGCAGCACTCGCACCGGGGTCCACCATGGGTGCAGCGCACTGCGGCGCCCCGAAGGCCCCCCGATGCCCTGACTGAGTTCGGCCGCAATCGGGTCGGTGCGGGTTGGCGCGACGACGCGCGGCACCCCCGAGGGGGGCCGCTCAGCCATGACGCCCGCCCTTGGCCACTAGGGCCCAGCAGGTGGTGTGGGTGACGGATCAGGAGTCGGCGAAGGATCCGTTGTCGGCGTCGGGTCGGGAGTCGGATCCGGCGTCTTGGTCGGCCTCGGCTTCTTCGGCGCTTCGGGCTTCGGCGGCGAGACCAGACCTGGCTCGTGACCGGTGGAGGGGGCATCGCCGTCGACGTACGCCGGCGGCGGGAACTGCTCGACCGGAAGCCCCTGCATCAGCGACTGCATGATCGCGGTCCACGTGCGAGCGGGGTAGGACCCACCGAAGTACTCCGGCAGCCAACCGTCGAGTTGCTCCTGCCCCTTGCCGCGCACATACATCACGCCTGTGGCGATCTGGGGGGTGTAGCCGACGAACCACGCACTGGAGACCTGGTCTTTGGCGTTGGTGGCGGTGCCGGTCTTGCCCGCGGCCGGCCGACCGAGTCCGAGCGCGGCCCGCCCGGTGCCGGATCGAACCACCTGCTGTAGCGCATAACTGGTGTCGGCGGCGATGTCGGGGTCGAGCACTTCGTGGCTCTGGTTGGGCGCCTTGTAGAGGACCTTGCCGCTCACCGCACTCTTGACCGACCTCACCACGAACCACGGGTGCTCCACCCCGGCGTTGGCGATCGTGGAGTAGGCGTTGACCATGTCGATAACACCGACCGTGTTGCCACCCAGCGCCGCGGTGGCGTTGTCCTCCAGCGTGGTGCGGTCCTCGGGGATGCCGAGGCGGTAGGCCATGTCATTAACGTCGGCGCCGCGGTTGGGCAGCCCTTGGGTCAGGTCTATGAAGGCGGTGTTGACCGACTGCTCCAGCGCCTTGGTCAAGGTGATGTGGGCGCCGTAGTTGTTGCCGTTGCCCGGCCCCTCGTTCTTGACCTCGAGGCCATCGGGGAAGACGTACGGCGAGTTGCCCTGGAAGGAGTCCTTGAGCGAGTAGCCGGCCTTGATCCCGGCGGCCACCGCGAACGCCTTGAAGGTCGAACCGGGCTGGCCACCGCGGTAGGCCCAGTTGAACGAGCTCTTGAGATAGTCCTGACCACCGAACATCGCCAGGAGTGCCCCGGTCTTCACGTCGATCGAAGCGGCCCCGATGTGCAGCGCCTTGTAGCGACCGACCGGCCGCTGTTGGGCGATCGCGGCCTGCATGTTGGCCATCGCTTGTCGGTCGAACGTCGTGGTCACCCGCAGGCCGCCGCCCTGGATCATGTCCTCGCTGAAGCCGATGCGGCGAAGTTCGTTCTTGACCATCTCCAGCATGAAGCCGCGCTGGCCACCGTAGGTCTGCGACCGCTTGATCTTGGGGAAGGTCGGCAGTGCGGCGGCGTACTTGTCGTGATCGGCCTGGCTGAGGTTGCCCATCTCCTGCATGCCGCCCAAGACGTACTTGTAGCGGCCCAGCAGTCGCTGCTCGGCGGCCGCGCCGGCGGCGGGGTCGAAGTTGCCCGGAGAGTTGAGCACCGAGGCCAGCACGGCGCCTTCGGGAACCGTGAGGCGTTGGACGTTCTTGTTGAAGTACGCCCGGGAGGCGGCCTGGATGCCGTAGGCGCCGCGACCGAAGTAGATGGTGTTCAGGTAGCCCTCCAGCACCTGCTTCTTGGTCTGCTGCTTTTGCAGTTTGAGGGAGACCACGGCCTCTTTGGCCTTGCGGGTCAGCGTGCGCTCGCTGGTGAGGTAGAGGATCTTGACGTACTGCTGAGTGATCGTCGAAGCGCCTTGCACGGCGTTGCCGCGGGCGTTGGACACGATCGCTCGCAGCAGACCCTTGAGGTCGATGCCACGGTTGGTCCAGAAGGTGCGGTCCTCGGCGGCGATCACCGCATCCTGGACGTGCTGGGGCACATCGGCCAGCGGCACGCTTTCGCGGTCCTGCTCGGCGAACTTGCCCAACGAGGTCTTGCCGTCGTTGTAGTAGATGCGGGTGGTCTGCACCTGCCACTGCTTGTTGGGATTGGGTACGTCGACGGCGTTGTAGAGCACGACCAGACCGATCGCACCGATCAGGGCGCCGATCACACCGGCAACGACTAGGAACCGGAAGAACCGACGCATCGGGGACCGGCGACGGGTGGCCGCGCCTTTGCGCACCGTGGTGCGCTTGGGGCCTCGGGAAGAAGACGTGGCCACGAAGAAGACTCCTCGTTCGGGGGTGGCTGAGCGTGTCGAGACTACGGCGTGAGCCTGTGCGGCCAAAACCTCACACCGCGTGGCGGTGGTCCAGATCACGGCAGGACTCACCTGTTTCCCAGAAAGGGGTCGTACCCTCATGAGGTCTGGGTTCGGTCCTGGGCAAGGTCGGCATGGGCTGGCAACAGGATCGGGTACCCGGGGAATAGGTGTGTGTAGTGGCAGCGTTCGGAGGAACCGTGAGTGCGATTCGGGTGGCCATTGTCGGCGTCGGCAACTGCGCTGCGTCTTTGGTCCAGGGCATTGAGTACTACCGCAACGCCGACCCGGCGCAACGCGTCCCCGGTCTGATGCACGTCCGGTTCGGTGAGTACCACGTCGGCGACATCGAGTTCGTCGCGGCTTTCGACGTCGACGGCAAGAAGGTCGGCCGGGATCTGTCCGAGGCCATCGTGGCCAGCGAGAACAACACCATCACCTTCGCCCAGGTTCCTCCCACCGGCGTCACCGTGCTGCGCGGTCCCACCCTCGACGGGTTGGGGCGCTATTACCTCCAGACCATCGAGGAATCCACCGAGGAGCCCGTTGATGTTGTCGCGGCGCTGCGTGAGGCCGACGTCGACGTACTCGTCTCCTACCTGCCGGTGGGCTCCGAAGAGGCCGACAAGTTCTACGCCCAGTGCGCGATCGATGCCGGTGTTGCCTTCGTCAACGCACTGCCCGTGTTCATCGCCAGCGACCCCGAGTGGGCCGCGAAGTTCGAGGCGGCCGGCGTGCCGATCATCGGTGACGACATCAAGTCCCAGGTGGGCGCCACCATCACCCACCGGGTGATGGCCAAGCTCTTCGAAGACCGCGGCGTGGTGCTCGACCGCACCTACCAACTCAATGTCGGCGGCAACATGGACTTCAAGAACATGCTCGAGCGGGAGCGGTTGGAGTCCAAGAAGATCTCCAAGACCCAGGCGGTCACCTCCAACATCGGCCACGACCTGGGCGCCCGCAACGTGCACATCGGCCCATCCGACTACGTCGCCTGGCTCGACGACCGCAAGTGGGCCTACGTGCGCCTGGAGGGCCGCGCCTTCGGTGACGTGCCGCTCAACCTGGAGTACAAACTCGAGGTCTGGGACTCCCCCAACTCAGCCGGCATCATCATCGACGCCATCCGCGCCGCCAAGATCGCCCTCGACCGCGGCGTAGGCGGGCCGCTGCTGGCAGCCTCGTCGTACCTCATGAAGAGCCCGCCGGTGCAGCAACCCGACGACGAGGGCCGCGCCTCCGTCGAGGCCTTCATCCGCGGAGACGTCGAGCGCTAACTCGGCTCAGTCGGGTCAAGGGTGATCATGATCCCGACCCTCGGCTTGCGGCCCATGAGGCCACCCAGCACCGCCTCAGTGAGGTTGCCGACACGCGCCAACAAGTACTTGCGGTTCATTGCCGACCGCACCGCGCTCATCTCACTCGCCGCGTCGGTCACCCGAGCCGTCCCGGAGTACGTCGGGGCACCGTCGGCTACGCGTCCGCGCATGTCGCACGGCTGCAAGGTGACCCGCGGCGTGGCCCGCGCACGACGGACCTTCCACGCGTCGGCCAGCGTGATCACCGCCAACTCCGCGCCCACGGGAGCGATCCAGACCGGCGTCGGCTTGGGTTCACCGGACTTGCGGAACGTGGTCAACAGGACGTATCGCTCATCGGCAAGAGGGATGGTGGAAGCAGCCATGCCCCGAATGTACGCCGACGTAGGCTGCCCCCGTGTCTGATCTGCAGTGCCCGGCCACGATCCTGGTGGCCCGCCACGGCGACGCCTCCTACGTCGAGACATGGTTCTCCGACGAGGGCGGCTGGCTGACCGCCGCTGGACGGCAGCAGGCCACGACCCTGGCTCATGCGTTGGTCGGACGCCGCATCTCCCGGGTCTGGACCAGCGACGTGAGCCGGGCCGTGCAGACCGCCGAGATCGTGGCCCACCACCTCGGCGTCGGGGTGATCGCCCATAAGTCGCTGCGCGAGGTCTTCATTGGCGACCTCGTCGGCCAGCCCTTCGACATCGGCTCGCTGCAGACCGTCACCCGCCGATGGTTCGCCGGTGACCTGGCCGCTGCCTTCCCTGGCGGTGAGTCCGGCCACGACGTGGTCGACCGGTGGCGCAACCAACTCCAGGCCATCGCCGACGAGCACCGTGGCGAGACGGTGCTCGTCGTGGGTCATCAGACCGCAGCCGGGATCGCGGTGCCGACACTGTGCCGCGGGGTGCGACCCTCGTGGGTGCAGCACCACCAACTCGACAACTGCTCCTACGCCGAGATGCTCATCGACGCCGACGACTGGGTCCTGGTCGGTTGGCCCGAAGGGCCCGCGGACGCGGGCTAACCCTGCGCTGATCCCAGTCCGAGCAGCGCGGCCAACCCCAAGGCCGACCGCGGTGCGTAGGCCGAGCGCCACAACCCGCCGTGTACCGCATACGCGGCTTCGTCCTGCCAGGGGTGTTCGTGGGTGGGCATCGGCACATGCAGATCGTGGACCAGCAATGCAGCCATCAACACATTGGAGGTGGCCGGCTCGAACACCTCGACCCCGAACCGATGTGCGCCGGCGTAGGCCGCGGCCAACGCACGGTTCTTGACCACCGACTGGGTGCGCGTCGGCGGGGCGATGTTCATCGACACCGTGCGCCCCTCCTCGCGCTCCATCGTCGCCCGCCAGCGCTGCAGTCGCTTGGCCAAGGCGTAGTTGGGTCCTTGCTGGGGCACCAGGGCGTCGTGGATCCCCGGCCCGGTCGATCCAGGGCGATATTGGCGAGCTAAGAGTCGCCCGCCGCTGAGCGCTCGCAAGGGCCGGCCGATGATCTTGGCGGCCGAACGCCGGTGCTCGAAGGCGTCGAGAGAGTGGGCGACGGCCTCCTCGGGCACCACGAAGACGTCGGTCGGGGTGGCGAGGAAGGCCAGGGCCGCGTCGGCTCGATCGGCCAGCACCCGCTGGGTCAGGGCATCCACAGCCGCGGAGACACGGAGGTTGGCGGCACCGTCGGCGTACACATAGTTGCCGAGGACCACGCGGCCCTCGAGACCGGCGATCCAGTCCGCCAGCGCGGGAACGTCCGAGGTCAGATCGACCCCGGCGCCGTCGAGTTCCCCACTCATCGTGGCCGCGTGCATCACCCCGGCGCGGGCGGTCGCCGCCTCGGAGAGTCGCTTCCACACCTGCTTGCGCGGCAGGTCGACCGCGGCCACGGTCGCACCCCATCGCAGGAGCGCCTTGACCGGTCCCATCTCCGAGCCCGCCCCCAAGGCGACGAAGGTGTGGCCGTCGGCCCGTAGCCACTCGGGGTGCTCGGCGACTCGGCGTACGGCGTCGGCGGCACCCGGTTCCAACACGCCGCGTTCGGTCCATGTCGACAACTGCCGATCCAGGTCCTCCTGGCCCAGCCTCTGTCCACCCATCGTGAGGACGAAGTCGCTGGCCGGCTCGGCCGTGCCGCGCACGGTGACCGTGTGCAGCGAACCCGCGGAGGGATCGCTCGGCCATGCAGCAGTGGTGCCGTCGCCGACCACCATGCGCTGATGGATCGAGTCCAGTCCAGAGCGGGCGCTGGCCTGCCACACCTGTGGGTCGGCCAGCCCAGCCTCGACGAGCCGCCGCAGGTGGGAGAGGTAGCCCGAACGCCAGTTGGCCTCACGCCCGGCCGCGGCGGCACCGGTCGGGTCGATCGGACTCAACGCATCAGCGATCACCGCGCGCCCGAAGGCGGAGGTGCTGCGTTTGCCCCGCGCGTCTGCCGGGACGTCGATGCTGGCCGACTCCTCGTGCTCACTCATGGGCGTCAGAGTCGCAGAAACCGGCTCCGGGGTCACGGGCTTGGGCAATGATGAGGCGGTGAGTCTCCTGCACGCGGCCTATCCCCTCCTGTCCATGCGCCACCTCGAGTTGAGTCGGGGGCCGACCCCGGTCCGTCGCCTCGACACCGAGCCGGGATTCACCGATCTGCCGCAGACGTGGGTCAAGGACGAGTCGACGTACGGCGAGCGCGGATGGGGCGGCAACAAGGTCCGCAAACTGGAGTGGATCCTCCCCGAGGCCGCCCGTCGTGGCACCAGGACCCTTTTCACCGTCGGGGGGATCGGCACCCATTGGGGGCTGGCGGCGGCGCTTTACGGCGCCGAGCAGGGCCTGCGGGTGGTGCTGGGACTGGTCGACCAACCGGTCGACGACCACGTGCGCGAGCAGGTGGCGCGACTGTATGCCAGCGGCGCGATCATCCATCGCTTCGCCGACCAGCGCCGCCTGCGCCTGGCCGCGCCCCTGCTGATCGGGCGCTATCGCGCGTGGTACCTCCCCGCCGGAGGCTCCAACCCGATCGGCACGATCGGCTATGTCGAGGCGGCTTTGGAACTGGCCGACCAGGTGGTTCGAGGAGAGGTGCCCGAGCCGGGGACTGTCGTCGTACCCCTCGGCTCGGGTGGTACGACGGCAGGGCTGGTCCTCGGCCTGCGCATGGCCGGCCTGGGCAGCCGGGTCCTCGGGGTGGTGGTCAACGACACCTTCCCCCTCGACGGGCCGGTGATCGCCGGTCTGGCCAACAAGACGCTTGCCCTGCTCAAGACCCGGGGCGCACCGATCTCGATGGCGGGGATCAAGCCCGAGGAACTCGATCTGCGCACCGACTGGCTCGGACGGACCTATGGGGACCCGACGCCGGAGTCGTTGGCCGAGGTGGCCGCGGCGTCGCAGATCGGGATGCAGATCGAGCCGGTCTACACGGGCAAGTCTCTGGCCGCGATCCGCGCGGTCGGACACACGCTGCCCGGGCCGATCCTGTGGCTCAACACCCACGGGCCACGCTGAGGCTCGCCTAACAGCCGGCGGTGCGTTCGGCCCACCACTGCGTCAACGCCGCGGTCGCCTCCTCGGTCGACATGGGGCCGTTGTCGAGTCGGAGTTCGAGCAGGAACGAATAGGCCTCGCCGACCTGACGGCCGGGGCCGACGCCCAGGATCTCCATGATCTGGTGACCGTCGAGGTCGGGCCGGATCGAGGCGAGTTCCTCGGCGGCCGAGAGCCGCTCGATGCGTGCTTCGAGGTCGTCGTACGTGCGGCGCAGGCGCTCGGCCTTGCGGCGGTTGCGGGTCGTGCAGTCCGCCCGGGTCAACACGTGCAAGCGGGGCAGTTCGTCACCGGCGTCGCGCACGTAGCGCCGGACTGCGGAGTCGGTCCACTCCCCCGAGCCGTAGCCGTGGAAGCGCAGGTGCAACTCCACGAGTTTGGCGACGGCGTCGATGACGTCGGTCGGGAACTTCAGTGCCTGCATGCGCTTGCGGGTCAGCTTCGCCCCGACCACGTCGTGGTGGTGGAAGGTGACGGTGCCATCGCCCAGGAAACGCCGGGTGCGGGGCTTACCGACGTCGTGCATGAGCGCGGCGAAACGGGCGACGAAGTCGGGCTCGTCACCGAGGCGGTGCTCCAGGTCGATCGTCTGCTCCAGCACCGTCAGCGTGTGCTCATAGACGTCCTTGTGACGGTTGTGCTCGTCGCGCTCCAGGGCCAGGGCGGGTAGTTCGGGCAGCACGATGGCGGCCAGGCCGGTCTCGACGAGCAGGTGCAGGCCCAGGCGGGGGTAGGGCGCACACACAAGTTTGATCAGTTCGTCGCGCACCCGCTCGGCGGAGATGATCTGGATCCGGTCGGCCATGTCGGTCATCGCGGCCACGACGGCGGGGTCGACGGTGAAGGCCAGTTGGGCCGCGAAACGCGCCGCGCGCATCATCCGCAGCGGGTCATCGGAGAAGGAGTCCTCCGGTCGCCCCGGAGTGCGGATGACACGGTGGGCCAGGTCGACGATGCCGCCGAAGGGGTCCTCGAAGGTCTTCTCCGGCAGTCGCACCGCCATCGCGTTGACGGTGAAGTCGCGGCGGCGAAGATCTTCGACCAGCGAGTCGCCGTACGTCACGGTGGGCTTGCGCGATGAGCGGTCGTACGCCTCGGCGCGATACGTCGTCACCTCGACCAGCCAGTCGTCGCGTCGGCAGCCGATGGTGCCGAAGGCCCGGCCGACGTCCCAGATGTGATCGGCCCAGCCACGCAGGATCTTCTCGGTGACCTCGGGGCGTGCGGTGGTCGCGAAGTCGAGATCTTGTTGCAGGCGTCCGAGCATGGCATCGCGCACCGGGCCGCCGACCAGGGCGAGTTCCTGACCCGCCGCACTGAAGCGGGCGCCCAACTCCTCGATCACCGGACCGATGCGCTGCAACTCCAAGGCCACCCGGTGTTGCACCTGGGCCATGTTGAGTGGGGCGTCGGACACGTCGAGACAGCCTACGGGAGCGATACCCTCGTGCGGTGAGACCACCCCTGTCCCGCCTGTGCGCCGCCCTGGCCGCAGCCCTGACGGGGACCCTCCTCACCTGGCAGCCCACGACGGCCCAGGCGGCGACCTCCGAGCCGGCCTTCGCGATCACTGTGAACACCCTCACTCCTGCGGTCCTGCCCCGCCGCGGGTCCGTGGTGATCAGAGGGCAGATCACCAACACCACCTCCGACACCTGGCGCGACCTCAACGTCCACCTGGCCACCTCCCCGACACGCGTCGACTCGGCGGCTGCGATCACCGCGGGGCTCGACGCGACCGACGCCGACGTCGGCCTGAGCCGACTCCAGGACCCCCGCGCCTTCGTCGGTCTGGGCGACCTCGCAGCCAAAGCCAGCGCGACGTTTCGACTCTCGGTGCCTCGAGCGGTGCTCGGCATCCCGAAGGCACCGGGGACCTACTGGATCGGCGTGCACGTTCTCGGTACCAGCCCCGACGGCCGCGACGGCGTCGCCGACGGCCGGATCCGGATGCTGATCACCCAACCCGGACGGACGGTTACCCCGTCCCGGATCGCATTGGTGGCCCCCGTACGCGCCTCGGTGCGCACCTTCGCCGACGGCGCACCGCGACGCCCGGGTTGGTGGGGGCGCAACCTCGCCGAGTCGGGGCGGCTGGGCCAAGTGGCCGCTTTCGTGGCCAGTGGGCGAGCCGACGAACTCACGACCGTGGTCGACCCGGCCGTCCTCGACCTCGCCGCCCAACTAGCGGCCGAAGCGACGCCCCCCGACGACACCGCCGACAACGCTCCTTCGGACTCGCCGTCGGGAGGGACCGATGCGGCCACCCTCAGCCCCGACCAGGCGGCGCTGGCTCAAACCGCCGGGGTGTGGCTCAACACCCTCAACCGCGGCCTCCAACTTCATCGCGTCCTCGGTCTCCCGTACGCCGACCCCGACGTCGCCGCGCTCAGCCACCTCGACCCGCGCCTCCTGGCCAACGCACAAACCCTCACCGAGGACGCGATGACCCGGATGGCGCTGCCGTTCACCCCAGCGGCGCTTCCCCCAGACGGTGGCGTTCCCGACGCCGCGCTGACCGGATTGACTCCTCGAACCTCGCTCCTGCTCCGCGCTCCTGACCAGCGACCGGCCACCTACGTCACCGCCACCGGCCAGGCCCTGACGTTCACCACCCAAGCGCCCGACCTCCCGTTGTTGCCGCTGCGTCAGTGGCTGCTGGCTCAGGCGTCCATGCGTGCGGGACAACCCGGCACCCTCGTGGTCACCCTCCCTCCGCGCTGGCAGCCAGGGCCGGCCGCCCCCGATCGCTTCTTCGAGGGCCTTCGCGGGCAGTCGTTGCTGAGCCTCACCGCACTTCCGGGGCCGAGCCAGACCTGGACAGCGCCGTTGCCGTACTCGGCCAGTCAGGCCTCGCGGGAACTCAGTGCTGCCTCGGTCACCTCCAGCCGGGCGGTGGTGAAGGCCGGTCACCGCTACGCCACCACGATGGCCGACGCCCAGGCCGAGAACCATCTGGGTCTGGCGTTGCAGACGGTGAGCTATTGGGCTCGCACCGATGAGAGCCTGGCCCAGGGACAGGCCGCCGCCGTACGCCGCAGCATCCTGGACCAACTGGCCGGGATCCGAGTGGTGGGGCGACCATTCGCCAACATGGCCGGAACCTCGGGCACCCTGCTGGTCACCCTCATCAACGACCTCGACGTGCCCGTCACGGTGGGCCTCAAGGCGGTGCGGCTCAGCCCAGGCCTCAAGATCAGCCAGACCGATCCCGTGGAACTCCAGGCGCACCAGCGCACGACGGTGCGGCTCTCGGCCTCCACGGAGGCCCTGGGCGTGCATCAGGTGGTGCTCAGCCCGGTCAACAAGGAGGGCGCGCGAGTTGGAACCGCCCTGGAATACACCATCCGCAGCAGCAACGTGAGCCGCTGGATCTGGGCGGTCATGGCCGGCGGGGCCGCGCTTCTCGTCGGGATGATCGTGCGACGCCTCATCAAGACCGGGCTGAAGAAACGCCCGGGATCGGACCCGTGGTGAGCCAGGCGGGGGGCGGCGAGCGCGGCGGGATCCTGGGCGCCAGCGCCGTGATGGCCGCCGGCACTGCTGTGTCTCGGATGAGCGGGTTGATCCGCAGCGTGTTGTTGGCTGCGGCGCTGGGCACCCAGTTGCACGCCGATCTGTTCAACATCGCCAACACCATCCCCAACATGCTCTACATCTTGTTGGCCGGTGGGGTGTTCAACGCCGTGCTCGTTCCCCAGTTGGTGCGGGCGATGCGCAACGACAGCGACGGCGGGGCGGCGTACACGAGTCGATTGATCACCCTGGCCGGACTCTTCCTGGCCGGGATCAGCGCCGTGCTCGTGATCGGCGCCCCGTGGCTGATGCGGCTGTTCCTCGACGGGTCGCTGTTCACCTCTCCCGACCTGGCGCTGCAGCGAGATTCGGCGATCGCCTTCGCCCGCTACTGCCTGCCACAGGTGTTCTTCTACGGGATGTTCGTGCTGGTCGGGCAGGTGCTCAACGCACGCGGCGTCTTCGGGCCGATGATGTGGGCCCCGATCGCCAACAACGTGATCGCTATCGCCGCGCTGGGGCTCTACCTGGTCACCTTCGGCGGGGCGTACGACGTCTGCGCCGACCCCACTGCCAGCGTTGTCGCCACCCAGAGCGTCCTGGGGCCCTACTCCAGCGGACAAGAAGCCCTGCTGGGGATCGGTTCCACCCTCGGCATCGCTGTGCAGTTCCTGATCCTGATCCCCTACCTGCGCAGGGCCGGGTTCCGCTTCGAGCCGCGGTTCGACTTCCGCGACTCCGGGCTGGGACACACGCTGCGGCTGGGCATGTGGACGGTCCTGTTCGTGATCGTCAACCAGATCGCCTACACCGTCGTGGTGCGGCTGGCCTCGGCCGGCACCGCGCAGGCTGTTGGGCAGTGTCAGAGCAGCGGTCCGGCCACCGGCTACACGGTCTACTCCACGGCTTTCCTCGTGGCGATGGTGCCGCACTCGATCGCGACCGTCTCACTGGCCACGGCGATGCTGCCGCGGCTCTCGGCGTACGCCGCGCAAGGGGACCTGCGAGGGGTGGCCGGCGCGGTGGCCTCGACGCTGCGCACGACCTACGCCCTCATCGTGCCCTTCGCCGCACTCCTGCCGGTGATCGCCCTCGACGTGGTGCGGTTGGGATTCGGCTACGGAGCATCGAGCCGAAGCTTTGGACTGTTCGCGCCGTCGCTGGCGCTGTTCGGGCTCGGCATCGTCTTCTTCACCGGCCACTACCTGATCCTGCGCGGCTTCTATGCCTTGGAGCGGACCAGGCTGGTCTTCTTCATCCAGTGCGCGATCGCGGCCACCAACATCGTCTTGGCCTGGCTGCTCACCCGAGCCATCGACCCGGTGCAGACCGCTCCGCGGCTGGTCGTGGCCTACACCGGTGCCTACGCCGTAGGCAGCCTGATCTCCTTCGCGTTGCTCTCCAAGACACTCGGCGGCCTCGAAGCGGGGGCACTGGTTCGCTATGCGGGACGGTTGGTCCCGGCTGCGTTGGTTGCTGCGGGTGCGGCCTGGCTGGTGGTTCTTGGCGTCCATCGGTGGTCCCCCTGGGGAGGCTGGTTCACCTCGCTGGTGGCGGTGGCACTGGCCTGCGCGGTGGAGTTGGGGGCGTTCATCGCGCTGGCCCGCGCGCTGCACCTGTCCGAGGTGCTCGACGTCATCGCCGTCGTTACCGGCCGCCTTCGGCGCGGCGCCAGCGGTCGCTGAAAGACGCGATCGGCCAGGTCCGACGGGTCTACCTCCAAGTCCACCTACGATGACATCGATGGAGGCGTGTCAGTGACCCGGTCGATGCACCCAGGCATGGTCCTGGGTGGGCGCTACCGACTCGACGACCTCCTCAGCGACATCGACGGCGCCCGCTTCTGGCGCGCCACCGACACCGTGTTGGCCCGCAGCGTCGCTGTGCATGCGATCAGCGCCGGGGACCCTCGAGCCGATGCGTTGCTGGCGGCAGCCCGCTCGTCGGCCGCGATGACTGAACCGCACATCCTGCGTGTGATGGACTGTGACCTGGCCGAGTCCTTCGCCTGGGTCGTCAATGAGTGGGGCAGCGGTGCCTCGCTCGATGTGATGGTGGCCCACGCAGTACTCCCACCGGAGAAGGCGGTGTGGTTCGTCTCCGAGGTCGCCGAAGCGATCTCCCGAGCCCACGCCCATGGGTTGGCTCACGGGCGCCTGTGCCCCGAGAACGTGATGGTCACCGACTCCGGCAGCGTCAAGATCATCGGCTTCGCCGTCGATGCCGCGCTCCACCGACCCGGAACCGAGGAGTCGGGCAACTATCCCGGCGCCGACCCCCAACGGCGCGACCTACGCGATCTGGGCGGACTCCTCTACTGCGCCCTGGTCGGCTCCTGGCCAGGAGCCTCGACCTCGGCAGTCAAACAAGCCCCTCGAGACGGCCGCGGCCCCCTGAGAGCCCGCCAGGTACGCGCCGGAGTCCCCCGAGAACTCGACTCCCTCTGCGACCGCGTCCTCTCCACCCACCGAGCCCACGGCCGCATCGACACCGCCCACGAGTTCGCCACCGCCCTCCACGAGTACGCCGACCCGTCACTTCCTCACACCCCCCCACCCCCCCCCCCCCCCCCCCCCCCCCCCCCCCCCCCCCCCCCCCCC
>CALMLL010000061.1 GCA_937868075.1 uncultured Marmoricola sp.
GCCGCCCGGGAGCGGGTCCTCGGCCAAGAGCACCCCGACACCCTGACCTCCCGCAGCAACCTCGCCAACGGGTACTACGCGGTCGGGCGGACCCAGGACGCGGTCACCCTGTGGGAGGCGACCCTGGCCACCCGGGAGCGGGTCCTCGGCCAGGAGCACCCGGACACCTTGGCCTCCCGCAGCAACCTCGCCGCCGGGTACCACACGGTCGGGCGCACCCAGGACGCGATTACCCTGCACGAGGCGACGCTAGCCACCATGGACCAGGTCCTCGGACCGGACCACCCCGACACCCTGACCTCCCGCAACAACCTCGCCAAGGCGTACCGAGCCGGCGGCCGGGAAGAGGACGCGGATCTGCTTGAGCGGCCCGTCGCCACTGACCCGCCTGGTTGAGTGCCGTCCGGCGCCGCCTCCCGCGGGGGATCGTCGGGTCCGATGGCGCCGAACGAGCACTCATCAGCGATCTGATGCTCAGCCCGAGGCCAGCGGGGCGGTCACGGGCAGGTCGCTGATCGGTCGCCGGTCAGCGCTCCTGTCGTCGCCCGGCCCGCAGTCAGCGGGGTCGCCGAGGACGGTGCCGCCGCCGTAAACGTGGGCGTAGTGCAGGACGTCGTTGACGTACCAGGTGGCGTGGTTGTAGCCGAAGATCGCCCGGCGGACGCCGTCGGCGCCTCCGGTGTGCACGCCGAGGGCGGTGAGGTAGTTGGCGGCTGAGGTGACGGAGTCGGCGTCGTTGCGGATGTCGGCGTGGCCGTCGAGGTCGCCATCGACGCCGTAGCTGGCGAACGTGGCTGGCAGGAACTGCATCAGTCCTTGCGCGCCGGCGGTGCTGGTCGCGGTGGTGCGTCCGTGGCCGGTCTCTTCCATCCCGATCCCAGCGAGCAGGGTCCACGGCAACCTGTACGTGTCCGCGGCGGCCAAGTAGAGACGCTTGACCCGGTCCGGGATGGGTAGGGCCGGGTTGGTCAGGGAGGCCAGCCGGGGGATGCCCGCCGGTGGCAGGGGGAACCCGCCGCCTCCCTCACCCCCAGGCGTGCCGGGCGGGGTGCCTGGGATTGTGGGGGCCACGGGTTCGCCGGTCAGGGGTGCCCCCTGGTCGAGCATGAATGGGATGGCGTTGACCGGCACCCCGTCGACCCGGACCTCGAAGTGCAGGTGGTTGCCGGTGCTCGCCCCGGTCGACCCTTCGACCCCGATCTGCTGTCCGGTCGACACGACCGCGCCCGCGGTGATCCCCGTGGTGATGCTGGCCAGGTGCCCGTACAGGGTGGACACCCCGGTGCCGTGGTCGAGGACGACGGCGGCGCCATACGCGCCCTGCCAGCCGGCGGACGTGACCCGCCCGGCGGCAGCGGCCACGACGGGGCCGGGGCCGGGCTGGGAGACGAGGTCGGTTCCGGTGTGGAGGCGCCACTGGTGGTAGATCGGGTGGTACCGCATCCCGAAGCCGCTGGTGACGATGTAGGCCTGCTGGAACGGGGGACGCCACTGCCCGGTGGCCGGGTCCCCGGAGGCGCCACACGCGGTGACGCGGAGCTGTTCGGCGATCGCGGGGGTCTGCGCGGCCGCCGCGAACGCGGCGAGGAACATCGGCCCACCCAGCAACAGGAGGAGGACGCTGAGCGCGGCGGGTGCGGTCTTCTTCATCGCTGGTCGTCCTATCCGGCGCTGGCGATCGCGGCCTGGGTCCAGGCGAGGCGGGCTTCGGCGGGGTGCAGCACGGTTTGGACTTTGTATGGGCGGTCACCGACGAGCCACAGGGCGCGGCCTTTGCCGTGCAGGGCCCACCCGGTCAGGGTGTCTCGGGCGATCGGGCCGAGGCCGAGGAGGGTGTCGAGCTCTTCGGCGACGGCGTCATGCTGCCCGTGGAGGACCTTGACGTCGGCCAGGTGCAGGAGGTCTTTGGCGATGGTCGCGGCTTGGGACCCGGCGTGCCCGACGGTGTGCAGGTCGGACGGTTTGTGGGCGTTGGCCCAGTGGATGTCGCCGCCGCGGCCGGCCGCGCCGCGGGACAGGCGCAGGTCCTCGTCGAACGCTTTGACCGCGTCGACGCCGAGGCGCATGACCTTCCACACCTCGTCGCGGATGACGACGCGAAGGTCCCCGGGGGTGGACAGCTCGCGCATCGCCCGGCCCCAGCTGTTCAGGCAGACCAGGGCGATCCCGACCGCCTCATCTCCCAGTGGTGCGAGGCGGGACAGGCTCAGCGACTGGATCGGGGCGTCCCAGTCGACGTCGATGGTGGTGTGGTCGTCGAACAGCCCGGCCAGGGCGCCGGTGACGAGCTGGCCGAGGGCGTCGCGCAGCAGGCGGGTCTGGTCGAGGAAGTCCCGCACCGACGCGTACCGGCAGTCGCCGACCAGGTCGGTGGTGGGGTTGGTCAGCAGGTGCCACAGCGCCGGGATGGTCGTCTCGCGCAGCGCGCTGGCGCCGTCGCGGTAGCCGGTCAGGTCCCGCAGGGCGTTGGTGACGACGGACTCTTCCGACGGCCCGAACGGGACTCGGTGCTCGCCGATGCGTTGGCTGCCGACCAGGGCCCGGACGAGAGTGAGCCAGCGACCGAAGATCAGCCCGGCCCGGCCGCGGGCCGCGCCAGGGTCGAGGCCGTCCCAGCCGTGGATAAGCGGCCCGAACGCGAGCGGGTTGATCCGGGCAGGCAGGCCGGGCCCGACGTGCAGCGGTTCGACGCCGAAGAACCGGCACAGGTCCTCGTACTCGTCCTTGGGGTCACCCAGGACCAGGATGCGATACCCGAAGTCGGTCATCCGCAGGGCGAACGCCTTGGCGGTGGCGGACTTCCCGGTGCCGGGTTTGCCGAAGCAGAACACGTTGGGGTTGGTGACCGGGATGTCGTCGCGCAGGACCCAGCCGAGCGGGTCGGCGTAGAACGCGGACCCGGACAGCACATCGATGCCCATCTGCGCGCCGGTCGGGGGCAGCCCGGGGGTGGCAATGAACGGCCAGAACACCGGCGCCTGGTCCGAAGACATCCGATACGGCACGACCGGTGCCGTCGCCGACGCCCAGCCCCGGCCGGGGGCGCGCTGCCCGCGCCGTGGGGTATGCCGGAACAGCCGCGCGGCCCTGCCCTGGTCTAGCGGTGCGGGAGTGGTGGGCAGGTCGTGGCCGAAGTCGGCGAGCAGCCGCGCCATGCTCCGCCCGCCCGTGGGGGTGGTCATGCGTCACTGCCGCGGGTCAAGGACACGCCGAGGGGGACGGCGGCGGCGGCGAACGCGGTGTCTTGGGACAGGTCCAGGCGCAGCGGGGCGAACCCGGCCCGGCGGACGGCCGCGTCGAGGCGCCGGCCGGCCTCGGCGACCCGGGCGGTCTTGGGGACGGTGACGGCGCACACGGCATACGGCAGGGTCAGGGCGTTCCCGCGGGCGAGCTTGGCCTCCAGGAGGCGGACCTGGTCGGCCTCGTCGGCGGCTTTGGTGCCGTGTCTGACCTTCGCCTTGTCGCGCAGGGCCTGCCCGAGGTCGGCCATCCACTGCCCGGTGGCCGAGGCGCGGGCGGCGGTGGACTGGGTCAGGACCGGGTAGGCGACCAGGTAGCTGCGGCGTTCTCCCGGCTCGGTCGGGGTCAGGACGGGGGCCAGGGCGCCCATCACGGCGCCCTTGACGGGCAGGGTGACTGCGGCGCAGATCGAGTTCCACGCGTCGTGGCTGTAGTGCCGCGCTGCCGGGTCGGCCCCGGAGGGTCCGGCCATCGCCCAGGGGACGGTGGCGTGGACGCCGGGGTCGGTGTCGCGGCTGGTGAGGGCGTCGATGATCGCGGCCCGGTCGCCGGGGGCGAACCCGGTGCGGCAGGCGGCGGCCAGGTCGGGGCTGGTCAGCCACGTCACCGACGTCATCCCCAAACCGGCCGCCAGGTGGGCCTCGACCTCGCCGAGGAGGCTGTAGAGGACCCGGGCCCGGCCTTCCAGGCCGCCGCCGGACTCCTTGGCCTCCTTCCCCAGCCTGGTCTCGGGCACGACAACGGTCAGGAACGCCTCGGTCCGCACCGCCGCGTGGGTGAGCCGCTGTTGGAGGTCGTCGTTGACGACCCGTGCCTGCGCCGGACCGTCGGGGCGGCGGTGCGCGGCGATCCACTGGTCGCGTTCGGCGCCGTCCTCAGGGACGGTCCGGACCAGGAACAGCAGCTCGGTGATGAGCTCGGTGCGGCTGGCCTGGTCGAGCAGCTCGGTCAGGCCCCGGCCGAGACGGGCCCGGTCCGGGCCGTCGCGCATCCCGATGCCGGGGTGCACGACCGCGGCGGTGACCGCCCAGGTCCGGTCGGCGTGGTTCTGGATGATCGCGACCCGGGTCCCGGCGACCCCCACCGGGGGGCCGTCGTGGATGGCGATCCCGGCCAACACCCCGGGCAGGTCGACGTCATCCAGGTCGGCGGCCCGCCCGGTCGCTGCGCGGGCCCGGAACCGTGACCACCCGGTCAGCCCACCGACGGCGAAGGTCACCGACGCGGCGGCCCACCCCAGGGCGGACCGGCCCCGGATCGGGACGACCGTCACGACGGTCACGGCCGCCCAGAGAGTCAGGAACGTCACGGCGGAGGACCAGGCCCCCTGCTGGACCGACCACGCGACCGGCACGCTCGACACGGCGACGATGGCCAGCTGGAGCCCGGACAGGCCGAAGAACCAGCCGATCCGGGCCCGGGTGTAGTCGTTATAGAGGACAGCCATGACGGTGCTCCTGTCGTGTCAGACGGGGACGACCGGGATCGCGGCAGCCGCTTCGCCACCGGCGGCGGCACCGGCGGCGCCCGTGGCGCCCGTGGCACCAGACGTGGTGGCCGACGCGCCGGGCGGCCCGCCGGGACGTCCCCCCGCCCCTGGGGCACCCAGCGCCGGGCCGAACCGCGGCGCGGCGCCGGCCATGGCGTCGTCCGGGGTGGAGTCGGCAGGGCCGGACCCGTTGATGTCGGGGTTGTCGTCGTCCCGAGGCCCCCGCGAACCGGCGCCGCGGGTTCTGCTGGTGGAGAAGTCCGGGACGTAGCTGGCGTGCCCGACACCCATCTGGTGGGTCACGTCGGCGCCGAGAGCCGCACCCTTCCCGGCGAGGGTCTGCATCGCCCCCAACCCGGCCACGAGTCCCTGCCCGGCCACGCCGAGCACCCCCGCCATGGCGCCCCCGGCGTGCCGGGTGAACCGGGCCGACGTGTCGGCCTCGCTGGCGCTCTCCCCCTGTGACCGGCCGTACCCGTCAGCCGTGGACGCCGCGGACGAGGCCGGCGCGCCAGTGTCGCCGCGTAGCAGCCCTTGAAGGCCGCCCTGGGCGCTCAGCCCGGCCCGCAGGGCCGCCCCGGAGGAGGTGCCGGGGTCGACGAACGCGAGGAGCTTGAACAGCGCGAGGGGGGCGAACGCGCCGATCGCGATGAGCAGCGCCCCCGGCACGGCCGTCCCGATCGCCGCCTGGACGGTGTCCGTCATCCCCAAGGCGACACCCTGGGTCAGCTTCACCCCGATCCCGAGGACCAGGATCATCAGGGTCGGGCTGAACGAGGCCGCGAGGAACCACCGCAGCGTCTTCCAGAACCACCCCCGACCGGTCTCGGAGACCAGCCCGGCCGCGGCGATCGGGGCCGTGGCCGTCAACACGACCAGCGACCCGGCGCGGGCGAGCATGACCAGGCCGTGCCCGATAGCGCCGAACACGACGAACAGACCCATGAACCCCAACACAGTCGCGACCGTGCCGTCGGAGATGTCCTCGGTGCTGAACCCGGCCCACGGCGCCCACGCCGACATCACGTCCACCCCGAGGAGGGCCTGCGTCAACGCGGCGGTGATGCCGCCCGCGCCGGCTAGGACCGCGACCGCGACGGCGACCCACACGGTCAGGACCATCCCGTACTGGCCGACCCCGATGACCGCCCGGGCCAGGCCCTGCCCGTCGCGGCGGAACACGGCCAGGCCGAACTGGACGGCGAGCATGACCAGTACCAGCGCCCCGGCCAGCCACACCGTGTACGGGTAGACCCCCGCGGCGGGCCCGGTGGCGCTCAAGTCCGGGGTGAGGAACGCGTCCTCCAGGGTGAACATCAGCTTCAACAGCCACAGCCCGGCGTTCCAGATCCCCAGCATCGCCGCCGTCCACGCGTCGGCGGCGACCTTCCCAGCGGCCTCGCCGAGGTAGTGGAAGGGGTTGACGACATCCCACCAGTTCATCCCGGTCACTCCTGCCCTGTCGGGGTCCAGGTCCGCCAGCCCGCCGCGCGGGCCAGGTCGGTCCCGGGCCAGGTCGACGGGGCCCGGGCCGGGGCCGGGCCGGGCCCGATGAGCCACCGATCGTCGGCCCACAGCATCCGTTCGCAGTGCCCGTAGCCGATCCGCCCCCGGCCGACCGCGACCGCGCGCACGTCAAGCAGGACACACGCCAGGACCCAATCCGCCCCGTCCGTGCCCTTGACCAGCCCGGCAGCGGGTATGACGGTCACCGCGACGGCGCCCGCCATGTCCTGGGCGCCGGCGCGGCTGCCCAGGAAGGCCTGCACGTTAGCGGTCAGCTCCCACGCCGGCGCGCCCACTCCCCCAGGCAGCGCCCACTCGGCATACACCGCGGCGGCGTAGGGGATGGACATGGCCTCCAGGACCGACGTCTCGATCGCGGCGAGCTGCCCGACCGCACCCTCGGGGGTGTGCGGAAACCCGGTGGGGACGCGCGCCGGCCCGACCCTGGTCGCGGGCGGGACCGCGAACGTCGGCAGCGGCGTCGCCGCGGGTATGCCGCGACGGGCGTCCTCGGGCCGGACCGTGAGCATCGCGGCGGCGGCCACGGCGTCGCGGTGGGCTGGGCCGTGCGCGGTCGTGTCGACCCCGGGGACACCCGTGGCAGGCGACACCGCGGGCCGGCCGCTGGCCGGGGAGGTGACCGCACCGTAGATCCCGTACCCCAGACCGACAACGACGAGAGCAGCCGCGGCCAGGGCGCCGCCCACGGTCGCGAGGAGGCGCCGCCGACCCCACCCGCCGGTCGAGGCGGCGGTGCCGGTCATCCGATGCACCCGGACCCGGTGATGGCGTTGACCATGCCCGGCAGGACCATGTAGGCGATCCCGGCGATGAAGATGACGACGACCGAGATGACCCCGGCGCGGCTGGCATGCGGCATAGAGAACACCCGCCCGCCGACGATGGCGCCGACCCCGACCGCGGTCCCGATGAGGAACAGGATGAGCACCCCCCACAAGACGTACCCGGTGAGCTTGTCGGCGTAGGCCTGCGCGCCCGGGGGTGCGACCGGGCAGACGACGGTGACGACCGAGGTAAGGATGGTCATGGTGTTCCCTTCTCGATGGGTCCTGCGCCGACCTGGCGCAAGATCGTGGCCGCGGCGGCCAGCAGCGGCGCCGGCAGCGGGGTGGAGTCCACGCCGCGGCCGGCGAGGCCTCGGTCGGTCGGGATCTGGACCAGGTCGCCCCGGTCGGCGGCGGCCCGGGCCAGCGAGCCCATGCTGGGCTCGACCCCGCGGGGCCACCTGCGCAGCGGCGGTCCGACGACAGCCACGACCACACGGGCCGGGCCCAGCATCGCCAGGGCCGCCTCGAGGCGGCGCATCCCGGGGATCGTCGCGGTGCTGACCGCCACCACATGCGGGGCGGCTTCGAGGGCCCGGGTGAGCCACCCGCGGGACGTCAGGGCGTGGTTCAGCTCCCACCCGACATCCAGGACGGTCAGCGACACCGGCGGGTCGGCGAGGTCCGGGAGGGGCAGGTCTGCGGGGGATGCGAAGGCCTCGGTGGTGCGGGCGACCAGGACCCCCTCGCGCCGACCTAGCGCCCACCCGGCGGGCGTGCTGCCGAGCTCCGCGGTCGCGGCTGAGGCCAGCCCCGAGGTGGTCACGGTGCTGCACTCCAGGACCCGGGCGTGCCCGGCTGCTGTCGCCACCGCCAACGCGGTAGTCGAGGCTCCCGCCGAGCCGACACAGCCGACCACCGGCAGGACCGGCTCTTCGGCATCCCACTGCTCGGGCATCACAGGACTGCGCCTCGGGGGCCGCGCGGTGGGTGTTCGGCTGCGGAACTGGCCGTCTTGGACGGCCCACCAGGCGCGGCGCAGCTCGTCGACACTGACCGGCCGGACCGGGCTCTGGGTCGTCACCGGGACCAACCCCCCGGCCGCTGGGTTCGCGGCAGAGCCGCATCCTGATCGTGCGTCGAAGGCCACGGCCGGACAGCCGTGTCCACGGTGCCCGCCGCCATAGGCGGTTCGATGCCCACAAACATCTGCGGTCCGCTGGTCGTGGTCATCGTCATCACCTCGATGCCGAAAGCCGGAAACCCGCCGCGGGTGGTCACCGTCGCGCCGAAATCCCGATAGGCGCGAAGGCGTCACTGAGCGCGTGCAGAGCCCGGCCCGCCCGGCGCCGCACGGTTCGCGCCGACACGCCCCACTGCTGCGCCACCGTCTCGGACGCGTCCCGTGCCGTCAGCCCGCCCTGCCCGCGCCGTGCCCCGCCCCCGGCACGGTCCGCGGCGTCGGCCAGCCCCCGCAGCAGGTCGCAGTCGGACGCCGTGACGACCCCCGCGCGGACGGCCTGCTCGAAGACCTCCTCGAGCTCGGCTTCGGCGGTCGCCGGTCCCGGGTGGGGATCGCGCGCATCGAGGAAGCCCCACAGGTCGGCGTCAGGCGACACGACCACCGCGCGCGCCCACGTCGGGTCGCCCCGGCGCATCGGGTCCCCGACATCCAGATCCCGCAACACCCCCTTACGGGTGTTCATCAAGATGTTGGCCGCGACCTTGCGGCCTCGCTCCCAAGGGAACGACCGCGCCTCCACCCACAGCTGGGCGGCGACGACCTCGTCGATCCGGTGGGTCAGGGTGCGCAGCCGATGGGCCAGCAGGCTGGCCCCAGGCAGCAGCACCCACGCCAGCGCCCGCGCGGCGACGTCGTCGTCACCCCCGGAGGGGGCGGCCAGTCGCGCCAGGGCGAGGAGCACTGTGTCGCTGTCCTCAGGCGCGGCGTGGTGGAGCCACCCCGGTAGGTCCATGACGTCCTCGACGACGCCTAGGACCGGGCATGCCTCGCACCACAGGGGCCATCGGTGCCGGGCCGGGCCGAGCAGGTCACTGTCCAGGTCTGAGAGACCGAGCTGGGTTGCCACACTCATCGCCAGTTCCTTTCGCCGCATCAACACGGCAGAAAGGTCCCGCCCAGGCGTCCCCGTCCTCGTCCCCCTCCCCCGGTTCGACGACGCCCACCGGCCACCCACATTCGTCCCCCCACACCCAGCCCAGGGCCCTGAACTGCACAAACACCGAGGGAGGGCCTCGTCCCCCCATGTCCCCCAAATCGCGGCCCGGGGCACGTCACCGGGCCTCGGCTCACGTCGAAACCCGACTCGGTTCAGACACCCGTGGAGGCCAATCGTGCGCACTGCCGACCAGCGCGCAGCCCTCGTTGAGGTCGGGTGTCGACGACGGTCGGACTCCGCCCTAAGACGCTGAGTAGGACCCGTCGGCGTCACATAGTGCCGGTCAACGTCGGCGTGGCTACCAGGAATCTGGTGTGTTGGACGAGTGGAACGGCAATGCCCCTGTGGTGCCCTCTGTGCCTCGATCGAGTCTGCTCTACTGCGGCGTGACCGAGTCAGGATCGCCGTCCCCGCTCACCCCGGTGGTCGAGTCAGCCGGAAGCGTTGAGAACCGCTAGGAACCCCTGGGCTCGGGAGCGGACCTCAGGGTCTGATGCGGATAGGGCAATCGCGCACAACTCCCTCGCCTCGGTCAACCGCGCCTGGGAAGTGATCAGCACCGCCAGATCGAGCGCGGCCGCCGGTGCGACCTGGGTGTGGCCGGATCCCATCGCCGCCCTGAAGGCCGCCTCCGCATCGGCAGGAAGACCCCGCTCACGACAGAGGATGCCGAGGCACATCGCGGCCTGGGGGGACGCCTCGGAATCGTTCCACTTGAGCGCGCTCTCGTAGGCCGTCCGGGCGTCGGCCCACTGCCCGGCATGGTGCAGCATGATTCCCAGCTGACACGCAGCGCCAGGGGAGAACTCGGCGTGGTTCAAGTCGACGGCGCGTCTGTATGCCGTTGCCGCACCGATCGGGTCGCCCTCGTGGCGCATCAGATCGCCGCAACGCAGAGCCGCGGCCGCTGCCCGGTCCGACGGCGCCGACGCCATCGCCTGCGCGTACGCGGCAACGGCCCCCTCGACGTCGTGGCGATCCTCCAACAGGTACCCGAGCCCGTACCACGCCGTCGCAGATCGATCCGGACGGCCGCAATCGATCGCCTGCCTGTAGGCCTCTTCGGCGCCGTCGACGTCGCCTTGACCCTGCAGCAGCACTGCCAGACCGACGGCCGCCATCGGAGAGTTGTCAGGGTCGTGCAAGGACGCGCCCGCGCGGTAGGCCTGTTCGGCACCGACTAGATCCCCCTCCTCGTGACGGATGACGCCAAGGGAGGCCCAGGCCAGCGCACTTATCGTGGTGTCAGTGCCCGTCGTCGAGCGCTCAAAGAGCGCCGCCGCGTCGACGCGCCGGTCCATGTCGTAGGCCCGTGAGCCCAGGATGAACGCGGTCAGAGGCGAGTTCGCAAGGGCCATCGCGGCAGCCCAGGTGACGTCCGGGATCGGTCCAGCCTGTTTGGATAGGTAGTCCGCGAGGTAAGCGTGCACTCGGTAGTGCTCCTCGCCGACTTTCTCGAGTAGCCGCGTCGCCGAGGCGATCTTGGTCTGTCCCCAGGCCAGCGCCCGGTCGACGCTTTCGTGGTCCTCGGCCTGCAACCCGGTTAGATACCTGAGGCCCAACTCCGAGAGCGTCGTCGCAAATACCAGATCGCCACCGAGGCGACGCCAATCGGTGGCCGCCCGCAGGATCGCCGCCCCGAGCGGATACTCGCCGACGCCGTTCAGGTACGACTCAACGGCGAGGTACCCACCCCCGAGGTACTCCCCCAACCCGTACTTGCGGACCCCCTTGCGGGCCGACTCGGTCGGCATCGCGTCGGCCAGTTGGGCGCGTTCGGTGTCATCGGGCACAAGCCAAACGGGATTGAGTCGCTCAACCGAGGCGCCCATCGGGTGACGAATTTCGCCTCCGGTGGTGATCCGCCGGTGCTCTGATGAGTCCATCGTGGCAACGAGTGTGTTGTTGCAGCGAGTTAGCGCGTCGATCCAGTCGAGTCGCAGGCCAGGCGCAGACAGATAGCGTTCCAGATGGTCCAGCCAGACGATGCATCCTTGGGGTGCACCCAACGCGAGACGGTCAGCCAACCCGGCGGGTGCCACCGGGTACCAGACTTGCCGCCCGCCGCATTGTCTCCTAACGACCTCGACCGCCATGCGAGTCTTCCCGGACAGCGGGTCTCCGACTACGACGACTGGGTGTGCGCCTTGCACGAGGTGCACGAGCTTCTGTTCAGGAAGTCCCCTGTCCTGGTATCCGACTTCCAGACTGGACGGGTGCACCCCCAACTGCTGGTCCGACAGGGTTGCTATCACTGGAAGCTCGGCGGCGTCCCCGGATGCGTAGAGGGACGTGTCCCGCTGATGCGAGACCCGTAACGCCACTTCGGCACGGCGGGCGGACCACCACGCCATTCCTTTGTCTGAAGTGAAGGAGAGCACCGCCAGGATCACGGCCGACCCTGCGAAGGCCCACGACTGGACGACAGCGGCGGCCACTGCCAGGACGAGCCCAACCAGGAGCACCGCCACAGGCGCCTTCCCAGTGGGGAACCAGTCACCCGACCTGCGAGCCACGCATTCAGTACACCGCACTTCTCCTGGGCTCTCCACTTGTCGGTGTTGGCGGCCGTGCGGCCGCAAAGGCATGGCTACAGGCTCGGCCAGTACCTCAAGGATGTTCAAGCGAAGGTCGGGCCTGGTGTCGTCGCCGTCTGTCACATCCAAAGCGTCAGCCACGCGAGCCCCGCCGCGGAGCGGGGTCCACCTCGGCAGGTCGGTCAGCCACACGGTCCCTGTTGGCGTTGTCAGCTGGCTCTGGTCCCCAGCATGTCCCGGCGACTCTGGATGACCTTCTGAGTCCGTGGTTCGAGCTCGGGTGGGGCTTCGTCGTCGTCGGTGCGGTTACAGACTTCGTCGCGAAGGATCCGGCGGGCTTCGCCGTGGTGGCCTTCGGCGTTGGCGACGGCGGCGAGGTCGAGTCGGGGGATTTCTTCGTGGGGGGCGGCGCGGGTCGCAGTTTCGGCGGCGAGTCGGGCGAGCGGGAGGTCGCCGCTGTGTAGGGCGTGGGTGGTGAGGAGGTGGGCGACGTCGACGATGGCGCAGGTCAGGTGTTGGTCGAGGCGGTCGCCTTCGTGGAGCCAGGCCCAGCCGCCGGGGCGGAGCTGGTCGAAGGGGCGGCCGTTGACGAGGCGTAGGGCGGTGCGGAGGTCGTCGAAGCCGTCGGCCCCGCGTGTCTCGCTGCGGACGCGGAGCCGGCGGAAGAGGTCGGCGTCGACGAGCAGGTCGACGACTTGGTAGACGGCGCCGCCGCGGCTGAGGGCGGCGGGGGTTTCGCGGGCGTCAGGCAGGTGCCGCTCGCCGGTGGTGGGGTTGGTGCCGAGCCATTCGCGGACGGTTCGGGCGTACTCGCGGGCTTTGGAGGGGGTGATGGTGAACGCGTCGGCGAGCTCGTCTGGGGTGGCGCCGTGGGGGTGGGTGGCGAGGTAGGCGAGGATCTCGGTCCAGTAGGCCTTGCGTTTGGTGACGGGGACTCCGCGGGTGCGGGCGGCGACCGGGCCGAGCAGGGTCAGACGCGGCAGGGGGCAGCTGTCGGAGAACCAGGCTGCGACGTCGCGGTCGAGGGTGGGGTCGGCGTCTTCGACGTGGTGGCGCACGGTTGAGGCGACCAGGGGCGCCAGCGCGTCGAGGTCTTCCTCGGTGGTCGCCGCGGCCTGGATGTAGGTGTCGTCGTCGCCGTCGAGGACGGTGGAGGTGTCGTCGTCGAGGCCTGCCGGGTCGGTGTCCCGGGGCAGGGTGTGTTCTCGGCGCAGGGCTCCGGCCTGGTCGGCCCAGGCGCGCCACCCGTCGGTGGCGTTCTCGTCGACCGGGATCGGTGCGTCCTGGGTGGTCTCGGCCTGGGCGAGGAGGGCGGCGCAGCCTTGGGCTTCGTCGCTGGTCAGGCCGGCGGCGACGAGGTCGAGCCCGGTGTGGGGCATGGTGACCCGGCCGTCGTCGGTGACGTGCAGGGTCAGGCCGGGGGTGTCGGGGCGGTTGCCGCTGACGACCACAGCGGTTGCGGTGCGTCCGTGGTGTTCGTCGATGAGGTCGAGCAGCTGAGGTAGTGCTGGGTGGGTGGTGGCGGCGTCGATCAGGAGCATCCGGGCCGGCCATGCGTCGGCGCCGGCCTGGGTGGAGCGGGCGGTGGTGACGTCAAGGCCCAGGTCGCGGGTCCGGTCGATGGTGTGGACGGCGTCGGTGAGGAGGTCGGCGACCGGGTCGGTGTCGATGTGGTGGGTGCGGATCCGGTCGGGGTTCATCGGGGCGACCTCATGCGCGACGCCGACGCAGTCCAGGTCGACCCCGCCGGACCAGGGGTTGCAGGCGATCTCGGCGGCGAGGTAGCGGGCGAGGTCCTGACCGAAGGTCGGGTCACCGGTGATGGTCACGGTGTGCTCTTCGACGTTGAGCAGCCAGACGTGGTCCTGGTCGCTGACGCCGATGGTGACCAGCAGCGGCCAGGGGGCGGGTTGGTCGGGCAGGTCGGGGCCGACCTGGTCGAGGTCGGCGCCGGGGTCGATGCTCCAGTGCATCTCGTCAGGTGTGCCGGTCCACGGCTGGGGCAGTCGCGATGGGTGGCGCAGGTGGATGACGACTGCGGTGGTGGTCAGCTCGACAGCTGCCAGGTCCGGCATCGGTATGCCGTCTTGGGCTGCGCGCGCGGCGACGCGGCGGAGCAGTCTGTCCAGGTGGTCGACGGTCGCGGCGGTGGTCCCGCCGACGGCGGTGAGGGTCTTCTCGACGGGGATGAGGCCGGGGTCCGGGGCGGCGAGGGTCCGGCCAGGCCGGCGGGATCTGGACTGGGCCCGGCGCCGTCGGCGCAGCAGGGTCAGCATGGACCCGGCCAGCACGGCACCGGCTCCGGTCAGCCCGGCCAGCATCCAGGGCGCATACGGGTGCTCGCCGTCCTCACCATCCGCGGCCCGTTGTGTGACTGACGCAGGCGCGGGGACGGGTGCAGTGAGCACGGGAGTGGCCGCCTCGGGGGTGTCCCGGGGCGGTCGGTTCACGGCCGGCGGAGGCGGCACTGTCGTCGCCGGGCGGGTGGGGGTCGGGCCTGGGCCGGTCTGCGGGGGTGTGGGTGTCGGGCGCGCCGGACCGGGGATGACCAGGGTCTGGCCGACGTCGATGACGTCGGGGTCGACCAGGTGGACCCCGCCGGGCTGGCGGATGTGCCGGCTGGCCTGGAAGATCGCCGGGTAGGCGTCGGGGTCGCCGAGCTCGCGGTGGGCGATGGCGCTGAGGGTGTCCCCGGCCCGGACCGTGTACGTGTGTCCGGCGCGGGTGCCGGTCCTCGGGCTGGGCGTCGGCATGGTCAAGGCGGTGCCGGCGTAGATCAGGTCGGGGTGGGCCTGCAGCGCGGGGTTGAGGGTGAGGATCTCGGGCCACCGGTCGGCGTCGCCGAGGTGCTCCTGCGCGATCGAGCTGAGGCTGTCGCCCTCCTTGACCGTGTAGCGGCCAGGCGAGCCCCGGTCGTGGTGGGCGTCGCCGGCAGTCGGCGCGGGGCCGGACCCCGGTGTCTGGCTGGCGGTGGCGGTGGGCGCCCGGGGGGCGGTGGCGACCACAGGGTTCAGGTGGGCGGTGTCAGGTCCGCCGGGGCCAGGCGGTATGCCGGTCGGGGCGACGACGAAGAGCAGCGCGGCGGCGCCGACGAGCTGGTGGGCGGCGAGCTGGGGCAGGGCAAGCCCGGGCAGCCGGGGCGGTCGGACCCGGCGGAGTCGGGCACCGACGTCGAGGAGGATGCTGACGGCGAGGAACGCCCACGCGGCCCAGGCGATGACCTTGATCGCGGTCAGTGCCAGCGTCCCGTCGTCGGGGGTGGTCAGTGCGGCGCGGAGCTGGTCGAGGGTGGGCAGGCTGTGCGGGATGGGGTCGGCGCCTAGGGCCAGCAGCGTCACGGGCAGGGCGACGAGGACGGCCAGGAGGAGCAGGGTGGCCAGCAGGCCGACGACTCGGGCGCGCAAGGTCATCGCGGCGCCCCAGCGACGGCGCGGGTGATCTGGGCTTCGGCGTGGCCGGTCACGGTCAGGGCGCCGATCCCGATGATGGAGAGGAACTTCGTCTGGTAGGTGTTGGTGGTGTCCACGACGACCCGGTCGCCGCCGGCGACTCGGGCCTGACCGGTGACGTCGGTGGTCCCGGCGAGGTAGGTGCGGGCTGCGGCGACGGCCCGGGCGGGGTCGGCGACGGCCCGCTGGCCGCGGATCGCGTCGGGGGCCTGCAGCTGTTGCCCGCCGACACGGGCGGCTTCGGCGGCGATGTCCTGGGCGCGCTGTTTGGCGTGGACCTGCCCGCCGAGGTCGACGGCCAGCCCGACGATGAGGATCATCGCCATGGCGGAGGTGACCATCCAGATCGTCACCGAGCCGCGTTCGCGGTCCTGGGGTCGAAGCCGTGTGGTGAGGCTGTCGCGCATGTGGTGTCACCGCTCTCGGTAGGTGTCCAGTGGTGAGCTGACGGCGGCGCTGATGGTGCGGCTGCCCGAGCCGGGGATGGCCAGGTCGGACAGGCTCACCACGCACGTCACGGTCGCGCGCACGGATGCGGGGGTCCCTGGGGGCGCGGCGAACCCGGTGACGTCGACGCTGACCGCTGTGGATTGGCAGTCAAGGCCTTGGCCGCGCAGGCTCGTGGTTGCCGCGCGGGTCGCGGCGTCGAGGGCCTGGGACTGGGTGCGGGAGATCGACGCGGCGCGGGCGGCGTCGGCGGCGGCCACCTCGACGCCTTGGTGTGCGACCGCGACCCGGCCTCCGATGATGATCAGGGCGACGAAGAGCCCGAAGGCGGGTATGCCGATGACCGCTTCGACGGCCGCGGACCCTCGTTCGCGATCTGCTCGTGGCGCTCTCATCGGGTAAGCCTCTCGACGGGCACGGCGACCTGGGAACTGATCGAGGGCGTCCAGCCGGGGATGACGCTCAGCGCGGTCCCGGAGACGACAACCGTCGCGGTCGTGGCGGTCCGGGTCCCGCTGGTGGTGACCGTGCGCAGGACGTCGTCTCCGCCGGCTGTGGCGACGAACGCCGCGGCGGCCCGGGTGCCTTGGCTGAGCGTGCCGTTCGCGGCGGCGGCGGTGCGGGCGCCTTCCTGCGCAGCGGCGACCGCGACGGTGCGGGCGTGGTAGATCAAGGCGGCCTGCAGGCCGAGGAACATCAGGGCGAACAGGGCCGGCATGAGGACGACCAACTGGATCGAGACGGACCCCTGCTCACGGCGGCCGGTGACCTGGGCCCACCGTCGTCGACAGTGGTCTACCGGGCGGGGCGCAGACATCGGGGGTCCGTCTCGGTGCTCAGGTGATGTTGGCGGCTTGGGCGGTGACGTAGGCGCGGATCGCGGCGACGACGATGCCGACGAGGGCGATCGCGAACACGGCCCAGAGGACCTCTTGGATGGTGACCGAGCCGCGTTCACGCCCCGTGGACGTGGCGGCTCGGGCCCGGTCACGCAGCGTGATCCCGAGGGTGTGCAAGGTGGCGGTGAGGTGGAGCATGGCGGGGTTCCTTTCGCTTTCGGTTTTCGGATACGGGTTTACGGGGTGCCGGTGAGCAGGCGCAGGATGGACGGGGCGATGAGCAGGGCGAGGAAGACGACGCCGAGGAACGACGCGGGGATGTACATGCGTTCTTCGACAACGTTGGCTTGGGTCAGCTCGGCGGAGAGCATGGCGCTGCGCATGGAGGCGGCCCGGGCCCGCAGCTGGGTGTAGACCTTCGCGTCCTCGTCCCCGGCGATGCGCATGATGTCGCCGAGATCGGCCAGGTCGGGCAGGGCGAGCTCGTCGCCGAGGCCGGCCAAGCCGTCCCAGGGGCCGTGGCCGCCATACCGGGAGCGGGCCAGCTCCTCCCCGATGCGCCGGAAGACCCAGCTGTCGCCGACGGCGGCGGCGTTCTCCATAGCCTGGCGGGCTCCCGAGCCGCTGTTGCGTTCGAGGGCGACCAGGTCGATGTAGGCGCTCAGGGCGCGGGTGAACTCGGCCCTGGCCTTCTTCGCGTCGTCGCGGGCGTTGTAGTCGGGCAGGAAGAACATCCCCACCCCCAGCCCCAGCGTCGCACCGGCCGGGACGAGCGCGGGCAGGGTCAGCCCGAGGAGGGCGAAGAACCCGGTCAGCAGGGGTGGGATGGCCAGGCCGAGGACGGCGTAGAGGACCTTCTCCCCGAAGAACTGGGCGTCGGTCTTGCGCAGGATCGCCAGGTCCGCGGCCGGGGTCCGCAGCCACACGCTCCGGGGCAACCGCTGGCGGGCCCACAGCCCGAGCCGTTCCTGCCGGGTCGGCCCGGCCCCGTCTGCGGCGCCGGCGGTGGGGCGGCGGGTCGGTGGGGTGAGCCGGTCCAGGGCGTCGGCCAGGTCGGGGTGGGCGGGCACGGCCGCCCAAATCGCCAGGGCGACCCCGAGGCCGAGCAGGGCCCCGGAGGCCAGGGCGAGCTGAAAGCCGGTCATCGGGCCCCCTCCCAGGCGGTCGCGCCGAGGAACCGGGGCAACGGCGTGCCTTGGGCCATCCGGCGCAGCCACAGCAGCCCGGCGACATACGCGGCGAGCAGGACCGCGAGGGTGACCTGCCCGACCGGGGTGCCGTAAGGCTCGATGTAGGTCCCGGTCAGGGCCAAGACGGCCAGGACCGAGGCCGTGATGAGCGTGACGAGCCGGGCGGTGCCTCGCGGTTTGGCCCGGCCCGACTCGATCCGGCGCCGGGCGGCCACGTCATCGGCGACGGACTCGGCGACACCGTGCAGGACGGCGGCCAGGCTGCGGTTACGCCGTCGCGCGGCGAGGAGCAGGTTCGCAGCGACCAGGTCGCCGGTGGCGTCGTTGAGGTCGTCGGCGAAGGCCCGCAACGCGTCGTCGGTGTCCCACCGGGCCCGCAGCCGCGCCACCAAGGCGGTGACCTCCGCCCTGATCGGCTCCGGGGTGGACCGCAGCGTCGCGGTCAGGGCCTGCTCGAGCCCGACCCCGCCGCCGAGAACCCCGGCCAGGGACCGGGTCCACTCCTCCATCGCCTCGACCCGGTTGATCCGCTCCGCGGTCGGGGGTGGGGACAGCAGCAGGGGAAGCCCGACCGCGGCGGCGGGGACGAGGACGACGGCGACCAGCCAACCGGTCAGCGCGGCGGTGAGCAGGCCGATCGCGGTGGAGCCGAGCAGGACCCGGCGGGCCCGGGGGGTCATCGCCGCGAGCCGGCCCGCGAGCCGGCCCGAGAACGCCGGCGTGGGGCGAGGTGCCGCGGCGCGTGCGGGGACGGGGCGCAGCGCGAGTGCCATGCCGACGACACCGGCGGCCGTCATCGCCCCGAACAGTGCGGGCAGCAGCGCGGTCATGACCCGGCCCCCCGTCCGCGGCTCTCGGCCAGATACCCGACCAGGTCGAAGCCGTGCGCGGCGAGGTCGCGGCAGGCTTGGGGCAGGACGCCGGTGGCGCGGGCGGGGCCCTCGCTGCTAGGCCCGAACACGTGGGTCAGGGCGTAGCCCTTCTCCTTCTCGCCGGGCTCGACGACGACGATCTCCGAGACCCACCGGCGCAGGACCTGGGTGCCGTCGACGCCGCGGACGACCTGCCGGTTGACCTGGACGATGACGTCGAGGCACTCGGACAGCTTCGTGGTGGCCAGCTCGTGGGTCACGTGCGGACCGGCTTCCATCGCGCACGTGACGAGCTTGCGCAGGCACGCCTCGGCGTCGGCGGCGTGGGTCGTCGAGAGCGACCCGGTGCCGGACTCCATCGCCTTGATCATCGTCCAGACCTCCCGTCCGCGGATCTCCCCGACGATCTGGCGGGCCAGGGCGAACCGGAACGAGTCCTTGAGGGCCTCGTCGAGGTCGAACGCGCCGGCGGGGCGCCCGTCGGGGCCGAGCTCCCCGACCCCGGGGCGGGCCTCCCAGGCCACGACGATCTCGTGGTTGCCGCTCTGGTCCAGGAACAGCTCGTACTCGGTCTCGAACGTGCCGATGGCTTCGTGCGCGGGAATCTGCGCACACAAGGCCCGAGCCAAAGTGGTCTTCCCCGCGGACATCGGGCCGGCGACGACGATGCTCCAGGCGCCGCGCACGGCGGCGGCCAGGAACGACGCCGCGGCCGGGGTCAGGCAGTCCCGGTCGACCCAGTCGTCCAGGGTGACGACCTGGAGCCGGTGTCGGCGGATGACCACCGTCGGGACGGTCACGACCCACGCGGTCGCCGCGAGGCGCGCGCCACCGTCGAGCTTCATGTGCAGCTTCGGGGTGGACTCGGAGAACGGGCGCGGGTTGCTCTCGCTGCGGCTGGCCAGGAACCGCAGGAAGTCGATGAGCTCCTCGTCGCTGTCCGCCACCGCCGGGCCGGGCACTCGCCGGCCGTCGGTCAGCTCGAGCAGGACCCGCCGGCAACCGACGATGTAGATGTTCTCCACCCGGTCGTCATCGACGAGAGGCTGCAACCGCCCGAGGCGGAACACCGCGTTGAAGACCGCCTCGGCCATCCGCTGCTGGTCCAGCGGGGTCCAGGTGGTCGCGCCGCTGGTCACCGCGTCCGCGGCGTGCTCGGACAGCAGGTCCGCGATGACAGCCCGGCCGAGGTCCTCCTGAGCGGTCTTGTCCATGGTCGGCCCCGACGGGGCGCGGCCGTCGCCGCCTTCGGCGGCGTGCCAGGACCGGCCCAAGGCTGCGGCGATGCGGTCGGAGACCAGAGTGCGGAACGCCGCGACCAGCCCCCAGTCGAGCTCGACCTGCCCACCCTGTCTGGGGTCGGGGGTCGGCGCCGGTATGGCGCCCCGGCGGGCTCGGGCCTGGTCCAAAGGGACCGGGTCCTGGGCGTGGGGACGCATCGTGAACCCGCCCCGGACCCTGCCCGGGCGCGGTGGGGTCGCCGCGAACAGGGGCAGCGACGCCGGGTCGGTCGGGTCGCCGACCGGGCCGGAGGCCAGGGGTTCGGTGCTCACGGGTGCCTCCCCACGGGTGTGGCCGCCAGGTGGTCGCGGGCGGTAGCGATGGTGGACTCGATATCGGCGCGGGTCGCGCGCAGGCTGTGCAGCAGGGCGGAGTCGTCGAACGGTGACCGTCCGGCGAGGCGCTGCGCCACGGTCGGCGCCGGCGGGTCGGCGCCCTTGGCGAGCACTGCGGCACAGGCCGGGTCCCACGCCACCGCGGCGACGACCGGGGCGCGCAGGACGGTTCTGACCTCGCGGGGGCGGTACGGCTCGCCCGCCCCGACGAGGAGGACCCCGAACGCGGTCTGCGCGCCGGTGCGGTCGAACTCCTCAGCCAGGGTCTGCGCCCAGGACCGGGCCCCGCTGAGGGCGACCAGGTCGGTCCTGGTCACCAGCAGGGCCAGGTCGGCGCCGTAGATCAGTGGCTCCGGGCTACCGAACAGGCCCAGCCGTCCGGCGTCGACGATGACGTCCTGCCCGGTGGCCTCCAGTGACCGCAACGCGTCGGTCAGCGGCTCCCACAGCGGCAGCAGGCTGCGTGCCTGCTCGTGCGAGCGGGTCCCCGGCAGCAACGTGACCGCCGAGCCGGGAAGCGTCATGGTGACCTGGGGTAGCGCGGCGGGCAGGGCGCCCTGACGATGGGCCACGGCCAGGTCGATCAGCGAGTCCGGCGGGGTCGCGGCCCCGCGCAGGTAGCCCGCCAGGACCGCTGACCCGCCGGTCGGGTCGGCCTCGACGAGCAGCACCGGCCGCGGCCACACCAGCGCCAGACCCAGCGCGGTCGTCGTGACCCCCGGGGACCCCGACGCCGACATCAGGACGACCAAGCTCATCGGGGTCACCGGACCCGGGAGTCCACGACGATGGCGACCCGTCCCGTCGCGGCCAGCGCCGCGAGCTCGGCCGCGTCCCCCTGCGGGACCTGCACCGTCAGGACCGTCGCGGTGCCTTGGCCGGTGTCGGCCCCTGGCGCGGCGCTGACCACGGTGGCGCGGATCGTACGTTGCGGACCGGGGGTGGCTTCACCTTGGGCGCCGGGGGTGGCCACCACCCGGATCGTGTCCCCGGCCAGCAAGGCTGTGCCCGGCATCAGACCCGCCGGGACCGCGACGCCGACGACCGACATACCGCGCGGCGGGACGACCTCGTCGGTGACACTCTCGGCGGTCAGCAGCGACCCGGCGGCGACGTCGAGGGCGGCGCGCCGCCCGACGACCGTCTCGAGCTGGGCGGCGAGGACCGGGTGCAGCGCCGGGTCCAGCCCGACCTGCACCGTCACCAGGTCGGCGCGGGTGATGACCTGTCCGCGAGCGATGGTCGACCGGGCCGCGACGACCTGGTGGGCGTCGGTGCTCACCTGGTGCAGCCACACGTTCCCGAGCGCGCCCAGACACACCACCGACGCCATCGCGGCGAACACCCCCCACCGGCGTCGGACCCGAGGCGGCGGCGGGACGGGACGAGCCGGCTCACCCGCCGGGTCCTTGCCGGCACGCCAGCGACGTTTGGTGGCCCTCTGTGTGGGCCGGTCCACGGTCATGGTCATCGCGTCGTTCCTTTCCCCTGTCTGTGCTGCGCGCCCTGCAGGCTGGGTTATCGCCGCAGGACCTGCACCTCACCGATGGTCAGGTTCACCGTGTTCGTCAGGTCCAGCGGGATCGTCCCGGACTGGCCGATCCCGGCCCAGGAGATGACCCAGTGCGAGGTCGCCCGGACCGTGTAGCGCCCCTGCCGGGTGTACGTGTGCCCGCACGTCGGGGACGACCGCCGGCCGTAGCTGTCCTCGTACGGGGTGCCCGGGCCGTTGCACACGACCACCTGCCCGTCGCCCATGTCCCACCGCACGCTGGACACCCTCCCCGTCGCGGTGACGGTGAACCCGCCCGCTGAGGCGCTACGGGTGATCGGACCCCACGTCGTCGACGACGGGTTCGCCGCCCACATCCAGTTCGGCATACCGACCAGCCCAACCGACCCGGGCCGCGGCTCAGGGACGATCCCGACAGTCACCGCCCGCAGCTGCATGAGGGTGAGGGCCTGCTGCGCCAAGACGCGTGGGTCGGGCGGGGCAGCCGGGCCCGGCGGTGGGGTCAACGACCAGAACTGGTAGTACCTCGTGCCCACGATGTCCGGGTTGTAGCAGCCATAGATCGCGCCGTCGGTGTGGCCTCGCCAGTCGGGGTCGCTCGCCGGGGGTTGCGGCTTGACGACGTCTACGTAGCAGTTCCGCGCGTTCGACCACCACGCGTCACCATCGCGGCACGGCATCACCCGCGAGGTGATCCGCGAGACGCACTGAGGCGCGCCCCCTCCCCCACCGCCGCCTCCCCCACGACTACCCCCGCCGCCGCCCCCGCCGCCGGGCGGAGTCACGACGATGATCGTGCAGACGCCGCTGACTGGGTCGGGCTGCTGGCCGGGGGGACACTCCACCGGACCCCCCGCCTGGGCAGGCAAGGCGCCGAGCAGGACTGTCAGCACGGCACTGGCGAAGGCGGCCATCAGCCCTCGCCTCAGCATGTCCGCACCTGCTTGTCGGCGATGACGTAGTACCCCTCCGGGTTCTGTCCTTTCTCCACCGTGTAGAGGTACTCGACGCGGGGTGGCCGGGTGGCGGCGACAACCGACTTGCCGTCCTTGTCGACGAGGTTCACCTTGCTCACGTCGATGCAGGCCGTCACGCCCCATGACTTGGGACCCTTCACCTTTGCCGCTACCGAGGCGACAACGACGTCGCCGACCTGGCGGTACTGCTTGCCGCGCCTGTTGGTGAGCATCTGGGCCCAGGTGTCAATCGAGGTACCCCTCGACACAGTGGCCAGCTTGTCCAGGCTCGTGTTGGGGTCCGCGGACAGCTCGTCGACAACCCTCCAGAACTTGACGACGGCCGCCTCCGCCGCCTTCGCTTCGAGCTCCTGCGGCGACAGCGACGTCGTCGACTGCGCCACCGTCGTCGACGTGGAGGCCGACGGCGAGGGCGAAGGGCCCGTGGTCGTCTGGGTCGGCTGGCTCGTCCCGGTGCAGGCGGACAGCGCCAACGCGGCCATCACGGCGATGAGTGCACCCACACGGGGGGTCGAGTTCATGTGCTGCTCCTCGGTGTCTCTACTGGCGTAAGCCATCGGTGACGTGGCGAGTGGTCAGACGGATCCAGATTCGATACTCATAACACTAGTGCATACGGCTCGACTGTGCGCGGTGTGGGTGTCGGCGTGGCGCAGGTCGACGCGGTCAAGAACAGCCCCCTGTTTGCTGGAGCGCGAAGAGTCCCGCGGTTGTGGTCTAGATCACGCCGCGGGCCTGACAGACACATCTGACCACAAAGGCCCCGGTTCCCGCCTGTTGAAACGCCTCATTGCCGGGCAGAACGGGCACCCAACCCCTGGCTCGACGACCGCGTCAGCGCCGCCTCAAGGCTCTCCACATTGACGCCGAGCGCGTCCGCCAGAGCGCACAGAGCGGCGCGGCTCGGCATCCGTAGGATTCCCCCGGCCTCCCACCGCTTGAGCGTGGGCAACGACATATGCGCCCGGTCGGCGACCTCACGCGCGCTCAGGCCAGCCGCGGCACGCAGCCGCCGAAGGTCCGGAGGCTCCCCAGCAGGGGCCAGCAGGTCGCGCAGGGGTACGTCGAGCGCCTCCGCGAGGCGCTGGAGCAAGCCCGGCCGCGGAGTCGAGCTGCCCAGCTCCCACCGGGATACGCGCTCACCCCCCGCAACACCGATGATCCGGGCCAGCTCGTGCTGGGTCAGCCCCGCGCGGTGCCGCGCTCTACGCAGGGCATCGGGGCTGACGACAGGGTGGACAGGCATTAACGGAAACCCTAGGCGCTGCAGACGTCCCGATGGGTACGCCGCGGCTCAGCTGCTGTCGACGACGGCGATCCTCGCCTGTGGGGCGGCCGCGGACCGCGCCGTCTGCAACGCTCGCCGCCATGGCTTCATCAGCGACAGCGAGTAGGTGAACAGGATGGCGTCAGAGTCGAGCGCCTCGACTGCGCCCCACGCTGAGTGCTCGTGGTCGGTGGCGTCGGCACACAGGAGTGTCACGCCGGTGGCCAGGCCCTCCGTCCGGCGCCGAGCGACACCCAGCATCTGGGGTGAGGCGTCCACGCCGATCACGTGCTCGGTCGGCCCTACCGCCTCGGCCAGCAAGGGGAGGCTGAGGCCGGTGCAGCAGCCGACATCCAAGACGGTGTCACCGGGCCGCAGCTCGAGGGACTCGATGCCGGCGACTCGACCCGCCCGGTAGACCGGCCACTCCCGGGAGACCAGGTCGTAGAAGGGGGCAACCGCCCGGTAGGGCTCCAGCATGCACACTCCTTTCAGGTCGACGTCCATGATGGAACACTTCGGGGCCCCCACCGGGTTCCCGGTCCGTGACCGAAGGGCAGAACGACGTGGACTCCGCCAGGACGCTCGCCTTCCGGGAGCAGGTCGAACCGGAGATCGAGGTGATGTTGAGGGTCGCGATGGGCCTGACCCGCAACCGACCCGACGCCGAGGACCTGGTCCAGGAATCACTGTTGCGCGCCTACCGAGCCCTGGACCGGTTCGACGGTCGTCATCCCCGCGCGTGGCTGCTCACGATCGTGCGGCACACCCACCTGAACATGCAGCGCCGAAAGCGGCCCGACCCGGTCGGCGACTGGGACCTGGTGCGCGACTCACGGCCGGCGTTCGGCGCGAGCAGCCAACCCAGCGCCGAGGATGCCCACCTCGACGGCGAGCTCAGCGAACAGCTGTCCGATGCGCTCAGCGAGCTCGACCCCAGGTTCCGCGCGGCAGTCGTCCTCGTCGACGTCCACGACCTGTCCTACGCCGAGGCGGCGGCCGTGATGGGGGTTCCGGTCGGAACCGTGATGTCGCGCCTGAGCCGCGGCCGCGACCGGCTCCGCCGCCGGCTCGGCCCTCAGACTCTCACCCCAGGAAGGTTCGCATGAAGCAGTCACTGCGGCAGATGATCACCTGCCACTGGTCGGCCCGGCGCATCCAGCGCTACCTCGACGCCGACCCGTCCGCCCCGCTCACCCCGGGCGAGGTCGCCAAGATCGAGGCACACCTGGCGATGTGCGAGAAGTGCACGCAGACCGCCGCCGAACACCTGGCCCTGCACCGCGCCCTTTCGCACTGGCCGGGCGTCCCCACCCCGGATGCCGAGTCGGTGGACCGCCTGCGCTCCTTCCTCGGCCACCTGCCCGAAGAGGACGCCCGATGACGGCAGCCCCCACGACCCAGGAGGCGGAAGCCACGGCGACCGACGACGCGCAGGGTCCTTGGGACCTGGTGGTCGTGGGCGGAGGGACCGCCGGCATCGTCGGTGCCAAGACGGCAGCCCGGCTGGGTGGACGAGTACTGCTGGTGGAGCGCCACCGCACCGGCGGTGACTGCCTGTGGACGGGATGCGTGCCCTCCAAGGCCATCCTCGCCGCCGCTGCGGCAGCAGCCTCGGCGCGCGACGCGTCACGCCTCGGAGTGACGGTGCGCGGCATCGAGATCGACTTCCCCCGGGTGATGCGCCACGTCCAGGACACCATCACCCACATCGCCCCCGTCGACTCCGTGGAGTCACTCGAGCGCGAGGGGGTGAGCGTCATGGCCGGTGAGGCCGTCTTCACCGGCCGCGACACCCTCGCCGTCGATGGACATGCCGTCCGGTTCAGCCAGGCTCTCCTTGCCACCGGCGCCAGCCCTGCCGTGCCGCCGATCCCCGGCCTGGCTGACGCGTCATACCTCACCAGCGACACCATCTGGGCGCTGCAGGCCCTGCCAGAGGTACTCGTCGTCCTGGGCGGCGGGAGCATCGGCTGCGAGCTGGGGCAGGCGTTCGCCCGGCTCGGCGCAGACGTGACCATCGTCGAGGGCGCTGCGCGGATCATGCCGCGCGAGGACACCGACGCGGCCGCGCTGGTTGCCCAGTCCCTAAACGCCGACGGCGTGCGGGTCCTGGCGGGTCGCGGCGTCAGCGCGGTTCAGCCCGGGCTCGGAACCACCGGCGACCTCGAGCTCGTGGACGGGACCAGGGTCCCGTACGGGTGCCTCGTCGTCGCCGTCGGGCGTAGCCCGCGCACCCGTGACCTCGGGCTCGAGGCGGCCGGCGTCGAGGTCGACCAGCGCGGGTTCGTGGTGGTCGATGAGCACCTACGGACCTCCAACCGCCGCGTGTGGGCCGCCGGCGACCTCACCGGCCACCCACAGTTCACCCACGTGGCGGGGGTCCACGGCAGCCTCGCGGCCAGCAACGCCGTCCTCGGGGTGTCGCGCAAGGTCCAGCTCACGGCGATCCCCCGGGTCACGTTCACCCATCCGGAGGTCGCCGCCGTCGGGCTACCGACCGACGGATCCACCCCCGGACTGCGCGTGCTCGATTGGCAGCACACCCACGTCGACCGTGCCGTGGCCGAGGGCGACTGGGCCGGCTTCGCCCGCCTGGTCGTGGACCACAAGGGCCGGATCCTGGGCGCCACCGTCGTCGGGCCGCGAGCCGGAGAGTCCATCGGTGAGCTGACCGTGGCGGTCAAGCTCGGGCTGCGCACCCGCGATCTGGCGGGTGTGATCCACCCATACCCGACCTTCAACGACGGGCCGTGGAACGCTGCGATCGCCGACGTGCGCGCCCAGCTGGACGCACCCCGCACGAGCGGGGCCCTGCGGGCCCTGGTCCGGCTGCGCCGATGGCGCACCGGCAGTGGCCGCTGACGTGACGGGCGGAACGCCCGGACCAGACGGCCCCGGACCGCCCCTGACGTGGAGCACCCCGCGGGAGGCTGTTCTGGCTCATCTGCTGCGGGGCAACCTTCGCCACGGCGAGCCGGATCGCCCTGGTGGTCGGCACGCTGCTCACGATCATCAACCAGGGATCGGTCCTGCTGTCCGGCAACGCCGACGCGGCGACCGCGGTGCGGGTCGCGGCGAACTACGCCATCCCGTATGCCGTGTCGAGCCTGGGATACCTGGCACCGTTCCGGCAGCGGTGACCCGCACCTGCGCCGGTCGCCATGTCCTAGCCGGCCCGCGGACCTCGGCGGCCGAATCCTGACAGGCGCCGGCGGCGGGCGACGGACCCGTGACGCCCGAGCACCGCTTCGGCGACCTCGTGGCCGCTGGGGTTGGTCAGCTGCACCGACCCGACACGCACGGTGGGCACGGTCTCGTTGCCGTTGTTGATCTCACGCACCAGGGCGCGGGCGCCCGGGTCCTGCCAGATGTTGCGCCACTGTGCGGCGATCCCGCGGCGCCCCAGGTCGATGCGCAGCGCCGTGCAGAACGGGCAGCCCGGTCTCCAGAACACCTCCACCACCGGTTGAGAGGACTCGGCGGTGGGCTCGGGGATCGCAGTCATACCGAGTGAACCCGGTGGCCGGGTCGTGCTCATCCCGAGACCCCGACGGTCGTGACCTCGACCCGCCCCGATCGCCCCAGCGCGAGGATGTCGCCCGGCCCGAAGGCCGGGCCCGGCTCTGCGGTGACGCGCCGGATCACCTCACCGGGTACTCCGATGTCCGCGACGCACAGCGAACCCACGTGGCGCCGCGCAGGACCTGGGCATGGACCGCGACCGCCAGCGCCCCGAGGACCTCCCCGCCGCTGGGTCCCATCGCGGTGGCCCCGACGAGAACACCGCGGTCGGCGTCCTCAACGACCTTGATGACCCCCTCATTGCCCTCCTTGTGGATCCACCCGCGGGCGGTGCTCGCCACCTGGGTGGAGCCGACCCGCACGTGGGCGAGCTGCTCGCGGGCCTGCGCCTCGTTCAGCCCCACCGCCCCCACCTCGAGATCGGTGAAGTCACCCGGGGCAACGCCCGGTAGGACGCCGGCGGTCCGTCCTCGCCGAGGATGTCGCGGATCACGACGTTCGCCTGGTACATCGCCACGTGCGTGAATGCCCCCTTGCCGGTGACGTCGCCCACCGCCCAGACCCCCGGTGTCACATGCCCATCCCACGACTGCCGCCGACGGCCGGGGGCTGGAGGTCCTAGTCGTCTCTCTCTGGGGCACAACGGAATCCCAGCCGTTCCTGGCGGGTTCCCTGCGCATGACGAGGCCGATCCACCCCACCATCACCCTCCTCGTGGTACGTGACTGCCCCACCCGAGTCCCTTGCCGCCGAGATCCTGCGCGAGGCGCTCGCCCTCGTGGGCGACCCGGGCAGCTTCAGGACAATCGTCGTCGAGGACCACGGCCGCGCCGGTCTGCTCGGGTTCACCGGCTCGCCGTCCTTCCACCTCGACGGGCGTGACCTCCTCCCCACCGGCCAACCCCCGTCACTGGCCTGCCGGCTCTACCCGGGAGTGCTCGGGCACCTGCAAGGGGTGCCCGCGGTCCTGGACCTGACCAGGGCCCTGCTCGCCGCGACCCCAGGGATGCGCGGGCAGCTCGTGGACGACGGCGGAGCCAGGCCATGACGGCCACCGGCACCGACGTCTCGCCGCCGGTCTACATCGGCTCCGAAAGGGTGATGGGGTTCCTGGCCGACCACGGCCGGGAACGGCTGCGCCGCCTGACGTGGCTGCGGGTGCTGGCCCTGGGGATGCTGGCCGGTGCCTTCATCACCACCGGCGCCTTCCTGTCGGTCCTGCTGTCCACCGGCGTGGCGTCCGAGGGGCCAGCACGGCTGCTCCAGGGCCTGGGCTTCAGCGCCGGGTTCTTCTTCGTCATCCTCTCCGGAGCCGTGCTGTTCACCGAGGCCAACGTCGTGCTCCCGGCCGTGGTCCTCGGGCGCCGGGACCGATGGCGGTCCGTGCTGAGGTTCTGGGCCCTGGCCTGGGTCGGCAACCTGGTGGGTGCGGCGGTCACCGGACACCTCATCGCGCTAGCCACCCACCCCAGCCCCGGCACGGTCGACCAGCTGTCCCGCATCGTCGCCGCGAAGACCTCCACGACAGGGCAGGGCCTGGGGGCATGGGCCGCGCTGGTGGTCTCAGGTCCCCTCGCGAACTGGCTCGTGGGGATGGCAGCCTTCCTCGCGACGATGGGCCGGACCCTGATCGGGAAGTACATCCCCGTCTTCCTGGCCGTCACGGCGTTCGTCTCGGCCGGGTTCCAGCACAGCCCCGCCAACATGGGGTTCTTCTCGCTGAACCAGGCGTTCGTCGGTGGCGCTGACGTCGGCGCGCTGCTGACGTGGAACCTCCTGCCGACCGGCCTGGGCAACATCGCCGGTGGGCCGATCGCCGTCGCCGCCCTCCTCACCTGGGCGCACGCCCCCCGCCCAGACCGGGACCAGCCCTGACCGGGTCGAAGATCACTGCAGGGTCCGGTAGCCACCCACCATCCGCTGGCCGGCGCTCAGTGCGACGACGCCCGCCCAGGCCCAGGCGATGGTGGGCGACCACGCGGGCACCAGGAGCCAGAGGGAGTGCACGACGATGGTCTCGGTGCCCTCGGCGAGGCCGCCGAGGAAGCTGAGGGACCTGCCGTCGTCGATCTGGTGGCCGGTGCGTTCGGCGATGGAGGAGAAGGCGAGGAAGGCTGCCCCGTTGACGTAGTACGCCAGCAGTACCGCGGCGAAGGGCAGCCAGGGCGCGTCGAACTGGCTGCTGGCGCCGACCGCCACGCCGACGACGGTCGAGCCGTAGACGACGAAGTCGGCGGTGATGTCGAGGAACCCGCCGGCCTGCGAGGCGGTCCCGCCGTGGGTGCGCCGCCGCCGGGCCAGGGGGCCGTCGAGCCCGTCGCAGAGCCGGGATACCAGCCACAGCACGAGCGCGGCCCACCACCAGGTGGCCGCGGCCGTGAGGGCGCTGCCCACGCCGAGCGTGAGCCCGAGGAGGGTGAGCCGGTCGGGGGTGACCCCGGGCCGGTCGAGCCACCGGGCGAGCACCTGGATGCCCGGGTCCAGCTGCCGCCGCACGGCCGTGTCAAACATCGTGGCCGCTCTCGGCGGTGGCAGCCGCGGCCACCGCGCCGGCCTCTGGACTGGCACTGGCCCGGGCACTGGCCCTGGCGCGGGTGCGGGCGGCGACCCACCAGCCCCCGCTGGTCAGCAGCGCCAGGACCGCCACCGCGACGGCGGTGATGGCGGGGTCGGTCTCGCCGACGGCGCCCAGTGTGGCGTAGGCGATGGTGCCGGGGATCATCCCCAGCGCCGACCCGGCGAGGTAGGACGCGAACGCAATGCCGGTGACCCCGGCCCCGTAGTTGATCACCGTGTACGGCAGCACGGGCACGAGCCGGGCCAGGAACACCGAGCCGAAGCCGTGGTCGGCCAGCGCGGCGTCGGCCCGGGCGAGCCGTCCGCGCAGCAGCCGGTCGACCTCCTCGCGGCCCAGCAACCGGGCCAGCCCGAACGCCAGCACGGCCCCGACCATCGCCCCGCTCCACGCGACCAGGGCGCCAGGGACGAGCCCGAACAGCATGCCGGCGGTGGCGGTCGCCAGGCTCTTGGGGGCCGGCAGGAGGGCCCACAGCGCGTAGCCGGCCGTGAAGGCGAGGGGGCCCCACCATCCCCAGGCGTCGACGGCGTGCCGTATCCCGTCGAGGTCGGGGGTGCCAACGACCTCCACGGTGACCCAGCCGCCGACGATGAGCAGGACGAGCAGGCCGGCCCGTATTGCCGGGCCAAGGCTGGCGGAAGCTGACATGTGGGCGGACATCCTGTCGAGGGTGGGTGCCACGGGAAGTCGGTGAGGTGCCCACCGTGTTCCCGGCACGACACCCGGTCTCGAGAGGAACACCATGCGCGCCCGCACCACATCGCTGTATGCCGTTGCCGCGGCAGCCGTCCTGGGCCTTGCCGCGTGCAGCGGCGCGGCCGTCGGAGCGGGGACCGGCGGCGGGTCCGCAACGTCGGAGGCCGGCACCTGGCAGCAGGTGGAGTCCCGGGCCAAGGGCCAGACGGTGTCGCTGTGGATGTGGGGCGGGGACCCCAAGGGCAACGCCTACGTCGACGACGTCCTCGCGCCCGCCGCCGCCGCGGCCGGGGTCACCCTGCGCCGGGTACCCATCGCCGACACCAAGGACGCGTTGACCCGAGTCCTGGCCGAGAAGCAGGACGGCCGCACCGACGGGGACGTCGACCTCGTGTGGGTCAACGGCGACAACTTCGCCAGCGGGCGGCAGGCCGACGCGTGGGCGTGCGGCTGGGCCGACGACCTGCCCAACGCGCAGTTCCTCTCCCCGAACGACCCGCTGGTCAAGTCAGACTTCGGCACCGACGTCGCCGGGTGCGAATCGCCTTGGCACAAGGCCCAGTTCAGCCTTGTCTACGACTCTGCCCGGGTGAGCAGCCCCCCGACGACCCTGGCCGGCGTGCTCGACTGGGCCACGGCCCACCCGGGCCGGTTCACCTACCCGGCACCCCCGGACTTCACCGGGTCGGTGTTCGTGCGGCAGGTGCTCTACAGCGTCTCGGGCGGGTACGCCAACGTGCCGGCGCAGTACGACCAGGCGGCCTACGACCGGCTCACCCCAGCGCTGTACAGCAGGTTGGCCGACCTGGCCCCGTCACTGTGGCGCCAGGGCCGCACCTACCCGCGGGACTCGGTCGCGCTCGACAAGCTCTTCGCCGACGGCGAGGTCGACCTGACGATGACCTACGGCCCGGCGACGCTGCCCGACCTGGTCGCCGACGGCACCTTCCCGGCCACCACCCGGGTACTCACCCTCGACGAGGGAACGGTGGGCAACGCCAGCTTCCTGGCGATCCCCTCCACCTCGGGCCACGTCGACGCAGCCAAGGTCGTCGCCAACCTCGCCCTGTCCCCGCAGCAGCAGGTCGCCAAGGCCGACCCTAAGACGTGGGGACAGTTCACCGTGCTCGACCCCGCGCTGCTCCCATCAGCGCAGCGCACGGCCTTCGACGCGCTGCCGTCCTCCCCCGTCGTGCCGGCCTACGACGTGTTGTCGCGCAACGCGAACCCCGAGCTGGCCGCGGCCTGGGTGCCCGCCATCGACGACGGGTGGCGACGCGCGGTGCTCGGCGCCGCGTCGTGACGGTGCCGGGCGCGCAGCGTCGGGGGCTGGCGCTGCTGGCGCCGGCCGTCGTCTTGACGGCGGTCGTGACCACCGCGGCGGTGGGGTCGGTGCTGCTGACCAGCCTGGGGCTGCTGCCGCTCTTCGGGCCGGCCACGGCGAGCCTGCAAGGCTTCGAGGCCGCGGCACCGGACCTGCGCGTCGCGTCGCGCGAGTCGATTCTCATCGCCACGGCGTCCACGGCGGTGGCCCTCGTCGTGGGGCTGACCGCCGCGCTGCTCCTGCTGCGGCTCGCACCGCGGCGCCGGTGGTTGGGGGCGCCGCTCGCGGCCGTGCTCCCGGTCCCGCACCTGGTCGGGGCAGCGGCCATGGGGCTGCTGCTGTCCGGCGGCGGGATGCTGTCGCGGGTGTTCGGCGTGGAGCAGTCCACGTGGCCGGAGCTCGTCGGGGGCCCGTGGCCGGTCGCGGTGGTTGCCGAGTTCGCCTGGAAGGAGTCGGCGTTCGTGGCCGTGGTGGTGCTCGCCTCGACCAGTGCTGCCCTGCCGGACCTGAGCTACGCCGCCCGGATGCTTGGCGCGGGGGCCCGCCAGCGCCTCCTTCGGGTGATCCTGCCGATGGCGGCCCCGGCCGCCGCAGCCGCATCCCTGATCGTGTTCCTGTACACCCTGGGGTCCTACGAGGTCGCGTGGCTGCTCGGTCGGGCCTACCCCGAGCCGCTGCCCGTCATGGCCTACCGGCTCTACACCTCGATCGACCTCGCGGCCCGGCCGCAGGCCGCCGCCACCGCCGTCACCGCCATCGGGCTGTCGGTGATCGCCGCAGCCGCGACCCTGCCCCTGATCCGCCGGCTCGGAGCGGCCCAATGAACGCGCGGCGCGCCGCCCTCGGCCAGGTCGTCGCGGCTGTTCCCCTCGCCGTGTGGTTCGCCATGCCGCTCGTGCCGATCGTGCTGTGGGCGGTGGCCGCCCGATGGTCCTGGCCGGCAGCACTTCCCCAACGGTGGGGGCTGACCGGGTGGCGGGAGGCCGGCGCTGCGGGCCTGCCGTCGGCGATGGCCCGCTCCACCCTCCTCGGCCTGGCCGTCGCCTGCCTGGCCACCCCGCTGGGTGCAATGGCCGGGCGGGCGCTCGGCTGGCGGTTGACCCGGCACAGCGGTGCCGCGTCCCTGGTGCTGCTTGCACCGATCGCCATCCCACCGTTCGCCGTCGCGACCGGGCTCGACACCCTGGTGCTGCGCGCCCGTCTCCCCGGGTCGCTGGCGGTCGTGCTGGTCCTGAGCGTGCTCGCGCTGCCCTACACGACCTACATCCTGCGAGCCGCGTACACCGCGACCGACCCCGACCTGGAGCTCCAGGCGCGGATGCTGGGCGCCGCCCCTCGGTACGTGCTGCGGTCGGTCACGATCCCGGTGCTACGCCCCGCGCTGGTCACCGCCGCCGCCATGGCCTTCCTCGTCGGTTGGAGCGACTACGTCGTCACCCTGGTCCTGGGTGGGGGCCGTCTCGTCACCGCCCCGATGCTGCTCGCCTCGTCCGCGTCCGGCACCGGCAACGAGCCGCTGGTCGCGGCCATCTCGGTGGCCAGCATCCTGCCGCTGCTGGCCGTCGTGGCCGGCGGCGTCCTGGTCCGCCGGGGCCGCCAGGGCCGCCGACCAGCCGCAGCGAGGTGCCGGCATGAGTGGTGACCTGCGGCTGGAGTCCGTCGGGTTCCGCTACCCGCACCGGGACCGGGACGCACTCGACGAGGTCACGCTCGGTGTCGCCCCCGCGCATCTGCTGGCCGTCGTCGGCCCCTCCGGGTCCGGCAAGAGCACCCTCCTGCGCGTCGTGGCCGGGCTGCTTCGGCCCGACCGGGGCGAGGTGCGGCTGGGCGACCGCAGCCTGCTCGAGGTCGCCCCGGAGCGCCGGGGCATCTCGATGATGTTCCAGAAACCGCTGCTCTTCCCCCACCTCGACGTGCTGGACAACGTCGCCTTCGCCGACCGCGCGGCGGGCGTACCGCGCGCCCGGGCCCGCGCCGCGGCCCGCGGCTACCTCGACGTCGTGCACCTGGCCGACCTCGCCCGGAGTCGACCACGCGAGCTCTCCGGCGGGCAGGAGCAACGCGTCGCGCTCGCCAGGGCGCTGGCAGCCCATCCGCAGGTGCTGCTGCTGGACGAACCCTTCAGCGCCCTGGACCCCGAGCTGCGGGCAACCATGCACGCACTGCTCGAGGAGGTCCGGGCGGCCTTCGCTCCGACGACCGTCATGGTCACGCACGACCTGGCCGAGGCGGCGATGGCCGACACCATCGCCGTCCTGGACGAGGGTCGGGTCGTGCAGCACGCCGACATCGACGCGCTCTACCGACGCCCGGCCAGCATCACGGTCGCTCGCCTGCTCGGCGGGTTCTCCGAGCTCGCCGGCACCCCCGTCGAGGGCGGCTACGACTGCCACCTCGGGTTCGTGCCCGCGCCGGCACCCCGGGCGGGCGAGCCGACCGTGGTCCTGGTACGACAGGAGGCACTGCAGGTCGTCGACGAGCACGGCCCCCACGCCGCCGCCTCGGGCCTGGTCGTCGGGTCGACCCGCGCCGGCACCCGCCAGGTCGCCAAGGTCGAGCTCGATGCTGCCGCCGGGGCTGGACCGACGGCATCCGTGCTCGTCGAGCTACCGCCGGGCGTTGCCCCCCCGGTGGGGCATCGCGTGGGGGTGCGGGTCACCGGCACGCTGGTGCACGTGCCGAAACCCTCAGCGGACCTCGAGTCTCGTGCTGACGTGGACCGATCCGGTGAGGGTGCGGTGGACGGGGCACTTGTCCGCGATCGCCAGTAGCGCCGCACGCTGGGCCGGGGTCAGCGCCGGGTCGAGACTGATCCGGCGCTCGACGTGGTCGACCATGCCGACAGCACTCTCGCAGTCGACGCAGTCCTCAGCATGGATCCGGCTGTGCCGCAGGCTCACCGACGTGGCACCCAGGTCCCAGCCCTTGCGCCCGGCATACATGCGCATCGTGATCGCGGTGCACGCACCAAGCGCGGACAGCAGCACGACATACGGGTTGGGCCCGGTGTCCGTGCCACCCACCGCCAGCGGCTCGTCGATCACCCAGGAGTGCACACCGTCGGTCACCGTCTGCGCATAGCCCGGGGGCGCCGCCTCGCTCACCACCACCCTGCCCGTGCGCGCGATCCCCGCATCCGCGGCGACACCGGATGCCGGGAGCCCAGGTGCACTGAGCGCGGCAGCCGGAGCAGCGGCTTCGGGCCTGCGGAGGTGGCGCGGCGCCCAGGCCGCGATGACGTCGGCGGCGAACTGCGAGTCCGGCGAGTTTGACGCAGTGGCGGCGGCTGTCGCCGGGATCGAGGGGTTCCTGGCCCGGGGGGACGTGCCCGGCGAGGGCAATTCGGCGTTCGAGTTCTTCCGGCGGATGACGTTCCAGCGGTATCGGGACGCGCTCTCCCTCCTGAGCGGAAGATGCTTCGGGCCGCAGGGGTGTTCGGTGAGGGCGCCTGGCCCACGGACGTGGACCCCGGCCCGCTGACAGGCCTCGGACTCGGAGTCGTGCCCGTCCCCCGCCCAGCGATCGACACGGTCGCCGCGGCGGCTGGCGTCCCCGACGCGGGGCGGGCCGGGGACCGGTTGGCCGCCCTCGGCCTTCTCGACGTCTGTGGTCGGCAGCTCGGCTTGCCTGGCGGCGGCGGAGTCGCCGTTTAACCGGTTTGCCCGGCCGCTGGTCGACCCCCTCGATGACCCGACTCGGGAGACGATGGCCGAGGCTGGTCTCGCGGAGCTGACCCGGGCCTGGCGGGACGACCAAGGCCGCTGGCCGGCCGATGCCCGGTCGGTCGAGGCAAGCCGTGTCGCCCTCTGGGCCCAGTCCCTAGCGACTGCCCAGAGCGCCGCCCAGGCCGCTGTGACCTACCTGTACGACACCCTGTCCACGGGCGCTGCGGCTGCGGCTGCGGTGGCCCTCGGGGCCACCGCAGCCGACCGGGCCGCGGACAGACCGACGAAGCCCCGAAGATCCGCTACTAGGAGGAGCTCCCCGTCTACGACCAGCTCGGCGACATCCGCTCCCGGGCCGTCACCCAGTACGAGATCGCTGGGGCGCTGCTTGTACGCATCGCAGACGACCCTGGTCCCGTTGAGGAGATTGGAGACCTGCTCACTGACGCGTTCGCCGGGTTCGAGCATCTGCGCAGTCCCGACGGCGTGGCGTTCACGGGATGGCTTCTTTGCCAGATACTCGCGTCGAAGGGCCTCACGGCTGAGGCCTTGGCGATGCTCGACAAGGCATCAGCGGGCATCGCTCAGATTGGCGACTCAATCGGCGTGAGTAGGTGCGCCGAATTCCGCGCCGCCCTCTCGGCGGATTCCTCGTAGGCGCCTTCGTTGGCTCTTCCGCGGGGCCTGGCGATCAGGGCGCCAACAACCGCCATGCCGCCGGGTCCCTGTCCCCTCCCCCGCGTCGACCGGTTGCTGGGCTCGACGAGCAAGACCGCCAACGTTCCGCCAGTATTCCGCCAGAGGATCAGATCAGGCGTCAGCCAGCATCATCGCCCATAAGCCACTGAAGTAGCGAAATCAGTTGTGCCGCAACGGAATACGGCCAACATGGCTGGTCATTGAATCACTCAAGAATGGGGTCGGCTGGACCTCCTGAAGCGGGTGTCGCGCGTTCGATTCGCGCCGTGGGCACAACACGCTTCGACAGGTCAGCGACCTGCGGAGTCCACGCCCCGGGCCTTGGCGATGAGCGCAACCGTGCGGGTGCGCGACGGGTGCCCGAGCGCGAGACCGGCTCGCGGACGTGGAAGACCTGACGGTGGTCGGCGGTGAGGGGCTGTTGGCGGTGAGCGTGGCCGCCGGGATGGCGGTGATGCAGGCGATGCTTGAGGCCGAGCTGCAGAGCCTGGCCGGGCCGTAGGGCAAGCACGACCCGGACCGGACCGCGAACCGGCACGGGGTCGCCTCCGGCTCGGTGACCCTGGGTGGTCGGCGGGTGCCGGCGACCCGGCCTCGGGTGCGCAGCACCGACGGCCACGAGGTGTCGCTGGCCACCTATGGGCACTTCGCCTCCGAGGACCTGCTCACCGCCGTGGTGATGGAGCGGATGCCCGCGGGGGTGGCCACCCGCCGGCACGCCCGGGTCGCCGAGCCAGTCGGCGAGCAGGTCTCTGCGACAGCGAAGTCGAGCAGCAAGTCCTCTTCTCCCGGTACAAATCGGCGATCACGGTCCGTGCCTCCACAGACAGGTACCGAGGGTGGCGAGGCGTCGAGATCGTGGCGGAGGACACGGGCGGATAGTGCATCGCCTCCCCGGCAGAGTTGCAGATCTTGCGCCCGTACCGCCACCGTGTCCCGGTCTTGCGGTCGATGCCCACCATGCGGCACGTCTCGGAGTTGCTCACCCCTTGCCCGATCACGTGGAAGTACCGGTCATGCAGCTCCGTCAGGCCGCCCCCACGAGGCCTGCCCCGTGCCCGTCCCATCGCAACCTCCGTCTACCGTCGCCGTTGCGACGTTCACTGGAATCCGCCGCGCCCGCCGGGGGTCTCGCGGGGACACATCTGGGACACAAAAGGTTCAAGGAAGGCCACCACTCCCCCATGCCTCTCAACTACGTTTCCGCAGGTAGACGGCCTGCACCCTCACTCGTCAACCCTGCTCAATCACGCGGTGAGAGTGCGAGATGTACTTCGACATCTGACCGGTATGACGGCGGGGCCTCACGGCCCCGCGAACCACGGCGGTGGTGGGCCTCGGGGTGCCCACCACCGCCGTGGCGTTCGGGCGTTGGCTCACCGGCTCCGCATCAGTAGCCCCGTTTGCGCGGTGTCGTCTTCGCGGATGCTCCCGCCCCGGCATACACGCGGTAGTGGACCGGACTGCGGCTCAGCGGGTGGCGACGTCCTGCGCCTGACCAGCAAGAATGGAGAGGTCCTCGCCGCGGTTCGGGCAGACCACACCACGCTCGGTGACCACCGCGTCGATGAAGCGCGCGGGAGTGACGTCGAAGGCGGGGTTGAAGCCCACCGCGCCAGGCGGACACAGCTCGACATCTCCAATCGAGCAGACCTCGGCCCCGTCGCGCATCTCGATGTGGATCTGGGAGCCGTCGGCGGTGGCCAGGTCGA
>CALMLL010000062.1 GCA_937868075.1 uncultured Marmoricola sp.
GTGCGCTGGCCCTGGCCAAGGCCGCCGATTCTGCGGTCCTGATGGGAGTTGCCTTGCTGGGCCCCTTGGTCGCAGCGGTGTTGGTGTTCGCGATCGCCACCGGGCTCGGGTCGGCCCGCCGATGATGTCGTGCTCGGCCGAGAGCCTGCTGCATGGAGAACCCATGCTCGGCACCGCCACCCAGGTCTCCTCCTACCTGCTCGTCGAGCACAACGGTCCATGGCCGCGCGATGCGATTGCCGAGGCGCCGATGTCTCCTCGGGTGCGCACTTGGCTGCAGGAGTACTCCGGCACGGTGCTGCTGATCCGTCGGCCGGACCGGCCGGTCGGCGAGGTGCACGCCTTCGACGTACATCCCGACCGGATCCGTGCCGCCAAGGCCTCCACCTTGGACGATCTCGTCGACCTGCCGCCGACGGCGTGGGAGCACTACCTCGGCTCGCTCTACCTGGTGTGCACGCACGGGAAGCGAGATGCCTGCTGTGCGCAGTTCGGCAGGGGAGTCGCCGACTCGTTGAGTGATCGCCATCCCGTGGAGACCTGGGAGGCATCGCATCTGGGCGGGCACCGGTTCGCCGCCAACGTCCTGGTCCTGCCGGACGGACTCCTCTACGGCCGCGTCCGTCCTGACGATGTCGCCGCCGCGGTCGCCGGGGAGCGGCCGGAGTTGGTGCGCGGGCGGTGCTGGATCGCGGCGGCGGACCAGGTCAGAGAGGCACTCGGCGCGAACGAAGAAGTGACGGTCGAGAACGCGCCTTTCACCCCTGGTCGGGTCAGTTGCCGAGACACCGAACCCTCCGAGATCAACATCCTCGAGCTCCGGGATCGCGGGATCCGTCGCTGAGCCCGCGTCACAACACGGTCTCCGTTGCCGGTGGCCTCTGTTGCGTACGCCACACTCGGTGGCAGGATGCCCGCGGGGGCACGTCACAGTTGGCGATCCCCAAGCATTCGACATCGGAGGAAATCACTATGCGTCCCAAGTTTCTGACGGCCGTCGCCCTGACTGCTGTCTTGGCCCTCGCCGGCTGCGGCTCCAACTCTCTCGACACCGGTGGCAAGAAGGCCGACTCCGGCAAAGTCGCCATCGACGAGGCTGCGGCGGCCAAGGTCCCCGCGGCGATCAAAGAGAAGGGCACACTAACCGTCGGCACCGACGCGTCCTACGCGCCTAGTGAGTTCTTGGCCGCTGATGGGGTCACCCCGCAAGGCTTCGACGTCGACCTCTTCAACGCGGTGGCGGCCAAGCTCGGCCTCAAGGTCGAGTGGACCGCGGCGAGCTTCGACTCGATCATCGCCGGTGTCAACAGCAGCAAGTACGACGTGGGCGTCTCCTCCTTCACGATCAACACCGACCGTGAGAAGGAAGTCGACATGATCAGCTACTTCAACGCCGGCACCCAGTGGGCCACGGCGGCGGGCAACCCCAAGGGCGTGGACAACAACAACCCCTGCGGGTTCAACATCGCCGTGCAGACCGCGACGGTTCAAGACACCGACGACCTGCCGGTGAAGTTGAAGGCCTGCGGTGACAAGCCCTTCAAGGTCGACCGCTACGAGAAGCAGGACGAGGCGACCGCCGCGGTCGCAGCCGGCAAGGACGACGCCATGTTGGCCGACTCCCCGGTCATCGCCTACGCGGTGCAGCAGTCCGGCGGCAAGTTGGAAGCCCTCGGCGACATCTACGACGCAGCCCCCTACGGTTACGTGGTCTCCAAGGACAACGCCGACCTCTCCGCTGCCATCGTGATGGCGCTGCAGTCGCTGCAGAAGGATGGCGGCTACGAGAAGGCGCTGAAGGCTTGGGGCGTCGAGCAAGGCGCGATCACCGACTTCGCGATCAACCCGGTGAAGTGAGCCTTCACTCATGAGTTCGACAGGACAGGCGGCCCCGGGTTCACCCGGGGCCGTTCCTGCACAGGGATCAGAGCGTCCCGGCGTGATCGACGCCGTTCCGGTCCGCCACCCGGGACGCTGGGTCGCGGTGGGTGTCATCGCCATCCTGGTGCTGATGTTCGTGCACCTCGTACTCACCAGTGAGGCGTGGAACTGGCCCCTGGTCGGCAAGATGATGATCCAGACGCCGGTGTTGCGCGGCCTCGTGCTGGGCACGATCGTGGGCACGATCTGCGCGATGATCCTCGGTGTCTTCCTCGGGGTCGTGCTCGCGGTGATGCGCCTGTCCGACAACCCGATCCTGAGCAAGGTGGCGTGGTTCTTCACCTGGTTCTTCCGGGCGATCCCGCGCTATGTCCTGCTGTTCATCATGGGATCCCTCGGGATCCTCTTCCCGCTCGACAAGGGCGGGCTGTCGTTCGGGATCCCGTTCGACACCGTGATCATGAAGTTCTTCGGAATGTCTGGAGACATGCGTTTCCTGAGTCTGGACGCGAACCAGATCTTCTCCTCGCTGCTGGGCGGCATCATCGGCCTTGGCGTCTCCGAGGCGGCGTACATGGCGGAGATCGCCCGCGCCGGCATCCTGTCGGTCGACCCCGGTCAGCGCGAGGCGGCTTCGGCCCTGGGCATGAGCAATGCAATGGCGATGCGCCGCGTCGTACTGCCGCAGGCGATGCGGGTGATCGTGCCGCCCACCGGCAACGAGACCATCGCGATGGTCAAGGACACCTCGCTGTTGTTGGCGATCCCGGTCAATAACGAGTTGTTCTTCCAGTTGCGCGCGATCGGTTCCCGGATGTTCCAGGTGTTCCCGGCAGCAGTGGCGGCCACGTTGTGGTACCTCATCATCTGCTCGCTCTTGATGCTGGTGCAGGTGCAACTGGAGAAGAAATTCGGCAAGGGCTTCGGGGCCAAACCCACCACAGCCCAGCAGCAGAAGGCCAAGATGCTCAAACTGCGAAGCGCCGGCGGCGGAGCGGGAGGCTTTTGATGAACCAGCCATTGGTACACGCGGTCAACGTCCATAAGGACTTCCACGGCAACGAGGTGCTCAAGGGCATCGACCTCGACGTCAACGTGGGTGAAGTGGTCTGCCTGCTCGGGCCGTCGGGTTCGGGCAAGACCACCTTCCTGCGCTGCATCAACCAGTTGGAGACCATCCAAGGTGGCCGCATTTACGTCGACGGCGTGCTGGCCGGCTACACCGAGAAGAACGGCAAGCTCTACCGCCTCAACGACAAATTGATCGCCGGGCAACGCCGCGAGATCGGCATGGTCTTCCAGCGGTTCAACCTGTTCCCGCACATGACCGCTCGCGAGAACGTCATGGAGGCTCCGGTCAAGGTCAAGGGCGTGTCCAAGGCCGAGGCCGGGAAACGGGCCGATGAGTTGCTGGCCCGCGTCGGGCTGGAGGACCGCGCCGATCACTATCCGGCGCAGTTGTCGGGTGGTCAGCAGCAGCGGGTCGCCATTGCTCGCGCTTTGGCGATGCAGCCCAAGCTGATGCTGTTCGACGAGCCCACCTCGGCGCTCGACCCCGAACTGGTCGGTGAGGTGCTCATGGTGATGAAGGAACTGGCCGAGACCGGGACCACCATGATCGTGGTCACCCACGAGATGGGCTTTGCCAGGGATGTGGCCGACCGGGTGGTGTTCATGGACGGCGGTGTGGTGGTCGAACAGGGTCCTCCCCAAGAGGTCATCAACAACCCCAAGCATGAGCGCACCCAAAGCTTCCTGTCCCGGATCCGCGCCGAGCACGAGGAGTACGCCGAAGCGTTGGCCGCTCGGGCCGAGGCAGAGGCGCTCTGATCTCGCCTTGACGTGGGGAAAGAGACCCGCCTGACCCGGGCCACGTTGGTCGGCTACATCGCCGACCAACTGCCCGAGGTGGGCCGACCGCTGCTGGTTGCCATCGACGGTCCGGACGCGGCCGGAAAGACAACCCTCGCCGACGAGGTTGCCGATGCGCTGCGCGCCCGCGGCCGCGATGCGGTGCGCTCCGGGATCGACTGGTTCCACCATCCGGCCGCGCACCGTCACGCACTCGGGCGAACGCCGCAGACGGTCTGGGAGCGCACCTTCGACACCGCTCGGGTTCGCCGCGAGGTGCTGGACCCGTGGCTGGCCGGACCCGGTTCGATGTTCGTACCGAAGTGGTGGGATGTGGCCGCCGATGCTCCGGTCGACGCCGATCCGGTGGCCGTGCCCGTGGCTGGGGTGCTGGTCTTCGACGGGGTCTTCGTGCAGAAACCGGAGTTCGTCAACGCCTGGGACCTCGTCGTCTTCGTCGACGCCGACGAGACCGAGCGGGTCCACCGCATGGCAGTGCGCGACGGCACCCCCGACGACCCCACCCATCCCGACCAGGTGCGCTACCTCGAGGCCCAGCGGGCCTACCAGGACCTCCTCGACCCGCGCGGCAGTGCCGACCTGCTCATCGACAACACCGATATCGATGCCCCGACCCTGCGTTCGGTCTCTGGATGGGTTCGTGAGGGCGACTGGCTCACGCGCCAGATCAGGGTGCCGGCGCGACGTCTGGATCTTGTGAGCCGGATCGAGGATCTACTCGCCGGCGGCGAGTCGGCGCACTGACTCGGGCACGTCGATGTCGGTGCTCCATGGCGCCGAGACCGGCGGTCCGTAGCTCGTCTGCATCGGCACGATCCCGCACCACGGGTGGTCGGGGGTGTCGGGCTCGTCGGACCAACTGTCGCGAACCTTCACCACCCACTCGCCCTCGGTGATCCACAACTGCATGCACAGTGTCGCCGCCCGTTCCTTGTCGGTCATCGGGGGCACCTCGGAGGTGCGTCCCGGGATGATGTGCTCGGAGAGCATGTCGAGGGCGTCGTACTGCTCGGGGCCGGTGAGGGGCTCCAGGGCGCCGTACACCACCGCGGAGCGGTAGTTGGCCGACGACTCGAAGGTGGAGTGGGCCACCACGATCGCGTCGAGGTGGGTCACGCACAGGGCCACGGGAGCGCCGGTGGCCATCCGCCGCAACGCCCCGGCGCCGGTCGAGCCATGCACCAGGATCCGGTCGCCGTCGCGGGCATAGAGCAGCGGCACCACCCAGGGCTCGCCTTCAGGGGTGACCGTGGCCAACACGGCCACCTTGCCCTCGTCGAGGATCTGGTCGAGGGCGGCACGTTCGGTGGCTGCTCGTTCGCGGTGGCGAGTGACGGTGCGCATGGTCCGCATCATGTCGGTCCGTACCTCGTCGGTCCAGCCGGTCGGACGCCGGACTGTTGACACTCAAACCCTTGCGGTATGCAATATATCGATGCCACCGCTTCCCGCCCCGCCACAGCCGATGACCCGCACTCTGCTGCGTGAAGAGGTCTACAGCCGACTGCTGGACGCCATCGTCGACGGCACCTTCGCCCCAGGGGAGCAACTCAGGGACACCGACTTGGCTCATTGGCTGGGCGTGAGTCGCACACCGGTGCGCGAAGCGTTGCTCCGGCTCGGCGAGGCGGGCTTGGTCCGCAGCGCGCCGGGTCGCTCCACGCATGTGGCCCACCTCGACCCCGACGTCGTCCGCGACGCCCAGGCGGTGGTCTCGGCCATGCATCGGTTAGCGGTGGCGGAGGCGGTCAGCCGCCTGACCGCCGATGATCTCGCCGAGATGCGAGAGGCCAACGACCGTTTCGCTGCGGCCCTCCTCCTCGGCGATGTCGACGCCGCGCTTCGTGCCGACGACGACTTCCACGCGGTCCCGGTCAGGGCTTCGGGCAATCGGGCCGTCGAGAAGGTGTTGGCCCAGTTCGGTCCGGTCGTACGCCGGCTCGAGCGACTCCGGTTCACCTCCCAAGCAGGTCGGGCCTCGATCGACCTGCATCAACGCCTGCTCGACCTGTGTGCGGTCGCAGACGCCGAGGGGGCCGCCCAGGTCTCCTTCGAGACCTGGCAGACCCTGCGCCCCATGCTCGACGACGCGACCCGCGCCGACTCCCCAGAAGGGCGGAACTGTTGATCCTGGAGCAGTTTGAGAGGTATCCGCTCACGTTCGGACCCAGCCCGGTCCACCGCCTCAAGCGCCTGAGCACTCACCTGGGCGGCGCTCAGGTGTGGGCCAAACGAGAGGACGTGAGCAGCGGGCTCGCCTATGGCGGGAACAAGGTCCGCAAGATGGAGTACATCGTTCCCGACATCCTGGCCAGCGGCGCCGACACGTTGGTCTCCATCGGCGGCTACCAGTCCAATCACACCCGCCAGGTCGCTGCGGTGGCCGCACACCTGGGTCTCAAGTGCCGGCTCGTCCAGGAGAAGTGGGTGCCCTGGGACGACCCGGTCAACGACCGGGTCGGCAACATCCTGCTCTCGCGCATGATGGGCGCCGACTCGCGCCTCGACGATGCCGGCTTCGACATCGGGATCCGCGACTCCTGGAAGGAGGCGTTGCGTGAGGTCGAGGAGGGCGGAGGTAAGCCCTATCCGATCCCGGCCGGCGCCAGCGAGCATCACCTAGGCGGTCTCGGTTTCGCCAACTGGGCCTTCGAAGTGGCCGAGCAGGAGCAGGCCCTCGGGGTCCACTTCGACACCATCGTGGTGTGCACGGTCACCGGTTCCACCCATGCCGGGATGATCGCCGGCTTCGCAGCACTGGAGGACCTCACCGGCGTACGCCGACGGGTGATCGGCATCGACGCCTCGGCCACTATCGACAAGACCCGCGACCAGGTGGGTCGGATCGCCCGCCACACCGCAGACCTCATCGAACTCGGCCGCGAGCTGCGCGAGGACGAGATCGTGGTGCTGGAGGGTTGGGCCGGTGATCTCTACGGCATCCCGGTGGAATCCACGATGGAAGCCATGGCTCTGGGGGCCCGTCTCGAGGCGATGATCACCGACCCGGTCTATGAGGGGAAGTCTCTGGCCGGCCTGATCGACCTAGTGACGCAGGGTGAGATCGCTGCGGGCTCACACGTGCTCTACGCGCATCTGGGTGGTCAGCAGGCGATCAACGCCTATCACCGGCTCTGGTCGTGAAGTCCGCCGATTTTCACAGCAATTCGACAGGGAGAGTTGAGTCACGCTTAAGCCGTTGGAGCGACTCGGACCGGAATGATGGAACAGGCAACTACTCCTCGAAAGGTCTTTCATGAACTTCTTCGGTCTTCCGATGCATCCACTGATCGTTCACGCGACCGTCGTCTTCGTCCCGCTGGCCGCGCTGCTGGTCATCGCCGCAGCCCTCAACGGACGTTTCCGCACCTGGGCCGGCGCCCTCCCCATGATCACCGCGGTCATCGCCGCGATCTTGACCCCGCT
>CALMLL010000063.1 GCA_937868075.1 uncultured Marmoricola sp.
AGTAGTAGTGTTCGCCACACACGGTCAGGTCGATGAGAGAGGTCTCCTTCGTGGGTCAGCACATGCCCCGGCGAGCGCGGCGCGCAATGACGGCTTTGTCCCTCTCGGGGGCGTTGTTCGCGTTGAGCGGATGCTCCAGCAACGACATCTTGTATCTGTCGATTCCCAAGCCCATCACGAGCGAGGGCCACTGGATCCATGACATGTGGACCGGCTCGTGGAACACCGCCTGGATCGTCGGCGCCATCGTCTGGGCGCTGATGTTCTACGTCTCGGTGAAGTACCGCCGCCGCAGCGAGGACCACGTCCCGGTGCAGATGCGCTACCACCTGCCGATCGAGATCTTCTACACCCTCGTCCCGGTGATGATGGTCATCCTCATGTTCTTCTTCACCGTCCGTGCGCAGGATGCGGTGATCGGCAACGACAGCGGCAAGGCGGACCACAACATCGTGGTCGTCGGCCAGAAGTGGTCGTGGACCTTCAACTACGAGGTTGACGTCGACACCGCCAACAACCGCGCGATCACGACGACCGCGAACACTGGCTTCGAGGGCGGCACGATCGACGCACCGCCCACGCTGTGGCTGCCGGTCAATGAGTCGGTCAACTTCGAACTCCGCTCCCCAGACGTCATCCACTCCTTCTGGGTGCCGGCCTTCTTGTTCAAGGAGGACGTCTTCCCCGGGCGTACCAACCACTTCACGGTGACCCCGACCAAGCTCGGCACCTTCGTGGGTAAGTGCACCGAACTGTGCGGCACCTACCACTCCAAGATGCTCTTCAACGTCAAGGTCGTCACCGCCCAGGAGTACGCCGATCACGTCGCCCAACTCGTGGCCCAAGGCAATGCAGGGCTGGCCGAGGGCAGCATCTTTGTCGAACAGCAGGCCGGACTCGAAGGAGACCAGCAGTGACCGCCACCGAAGATCGCGTCATTGCCCCGACGCAGACTCGCACCCTGGGTCAGCAGTTCTACCGGCTGCTGACCACCACCGATCACAAGATGATCGGCAAGATGTATCTCGTCACCTCGTTCGCGTGGTTCATCGTCGGCGGCATCATGGCGCTGATCATGCGCGCCGAGCTCACCGCTCCAGGGCTGCAGATCGTCTCAGCTGAGACGTACAACCAGCTGTTCACGATGCACGGCACGATCATGCTGCTGCTGTTCGCGACGCCGCTGTTCTTCGGCTTCGCCAACGTGATCATGCCGCTGCAGATCGGTGCCCCCGATGTCGCCTTCCCGCGGCTCAACATGCTCAGCTACTGGTTCTACTTCTTCGGCGGCCTGATCGCTGCCGCCGGCTTCCTGACCCCGGGTGGAGCCGCCTCCTTCGGCTGGTTCGCCTACGTACCGCTCTCCGACGGGATCAACTCCCCGGGGATCGGCGGCGACATGTGGGTCATGGGTCTGTGGATGGGTGGCATGGGCACCATCCTCGGCGCGGTGAACTTCGTGACCACGATCATCTGCATGCGCGCTCCCGGCATGACGATGTTCCGGATGCCGATCTTTGTGTGGAACACCCTGATCACCAGCCTCTTGGTGCTGATCATCTTCCCGATCCTTGCCGCAGCGCTGCTTGCGCTGGAGGCCGACCGCAAGCTGGGCGCCCACGTCTTCGACATCTCCCACGGCGGCCCGGTGATCTGGCAGCACCTCTTCTGGTTCTTCGGACACCCTGAGGTCTATGTGCTGGCGCTGCCGTTCTTCGGTCTGATCTCAGAGGTCCTGCCGGTCTTCAGTCGCAAGCCCATCTTCGGGTACGTCGGCCTGGTGGCCGCGACCCTGGGCATCGCGATCCTGTCCGTGGCCGTGTGGGCCCACCACATGTTCGTCACCGGCGCGATCAACCTGGCCTTCTTCTCCGGGATGACGTTCCTGATCGCTGTACCCACGGGTGTGAAGTTCTTCAACTGGATAGGCACGATGTGGGGCGGATCGATTTCCTTTGATACGCCCATGATCTGGGCGATGGGCTTCTTGACCACGTTCTTGTTCGGCGGCCTGACCGGCGTCATCTTGGCCTCTCCTCCGCTGGACTTCCACGTGTCCGACTCCTACTTCGTGGTTGCCCACTTCCACTATGTGATCTTCGGAACCGTCGTGTTCGCGATGTTCTCGGGCTTCTACTTCTGGTGGCCCAAGATGACCGGCAAGATGCTCGATGAGCGCTTGGGCAAGGTGCACTTCTGGCTGACCTTTATCGGCTTCCACACCACCTTCTTGATCCAACACTGGGTCGGTGTGATGGGCATGCCGCGTCGCTACGCCGACTACCTGCCCAGCGACCACTGGGAGATCTACAACGAGATCTCCACCGCCGGGGCGTTCATCCTGGCGCTGGCGATGCTGCCGTTCCTCTACAACGTCTACAAGACCTCCTTCAGCGCTCCTGTGGGCCTGGATGACCCGTGGGGTTGGGGACGCTCGTTGGAGTGGGCGACCAGTTCTCCGCCGCCGCGACACAACTTCGCGCGTCTGCCCCGGATCCGCTCGGAGTCCCCGGCCTTCGATTTGCACCACCCTGAGATCGCCGCGCTCGAGGCGGCCGAGGACGACCGGAAGGACGAGAGCTAACCATGAAGGTCGAAAAGTGGATCTTCGCGATCTGCGCCCTCTTCTACGGCCCGGTGTCGATCTTCTACTGGCTGGTGACCAAGGACTGGACCGGCACGGTCGCACTCGCGATGACGATGCTGTTGGCCGCCATGGTGTGGGCCTACTTGGGAGCACACGCTCGCAAGATGGACCCGCGGCCTGAGGATCGTCTCGACGGCGAGATCTCCGAGGGCGCCGGTGAGTTGGGCTTCTTCCCGCCCTTCAGTTGGTGGCCGCTGTGGTGTGCCATGTGCTTGGCAACCATGGTGCTCGGCGTGGTGTTCGGCTGGTGGCTGTTCATCATCGGTGCCGGTTTGGGAGCGATTGCCCTTTCTGGTTGGGTTTTCGAGTACTACCGAGGCGAACACGCCCACTGATCACTGACGGGCGCGCCTGGGAATCGTCTCGGATTGGGTTGCGGCGTACGTAGACTGGCCCACGTCCTAGATCACGAGGTGAGCCACATCGCCGTCGTGATCGCTGGTTGTCAACGCCGCTCGGAGCCTTGCTAGTGATGTCTTCCCCACCTCGTCTTGCCACTACCGCCCTCACCGCCACGTTGGCGGTCTCCTTGGCGCTGGCTGGGTGCTCCATCCAGAGAACCTCGGCAGGTGGGGACACCACGGCCGCCGACCCCAGCCAGTCGGTGTCGGCCAGCCCCACGAGCGCGGCCACGATCTCTGTCAACGTCGACTCCGGCGACACCGCTGTCCCGGTCGACCGCCTCGTGACCGTCACTGCGGCCGACGGCACCCTCACCAGCGTCACCATGCGCACCCGCAAGGGCACGCCGGTCCCAGGCGCCCTGAGTGCCGACAAGACCACGTGGACCGCCGCTGAGCGCCTCGAATCGGGCACCGGCTACGTCGTTAAGGCGACCGCTGCCGATACTTCTGGGCGGCCGGTCAGCCAGTCCCTGCGCTTTCGTAGCAAGACGCTGAGCCTGCACCAGCAGACATACCCCAGCATGTCGCCGCTGGACGGCCAGGTCGTGGGGGTCGGCTTCCCGATCATGGTCCACTTCGACGTACCGGTGAAGCGGCGTGCCGAGTTCGAGCGCAACATGCACGTCAAGAGCAGCGCGGGCCAGCCCGGCCGCTGGCACTGGATCGACTCCCAGACCGTTCACTATCGTCCTCGTCACTACTGGAAGCCCGGTTCCAAGATCACGGTCAACCTCAAGCTCAACTCGGTGCCGGCGGGCAATGGGATCTACGGCCAGGAGGACCGCAGGGTGGTCTTCCATGTCGGCCGCTCGGTGGTGGCCCGGGTCAACACCGTGTCTGACCAGATGTCGGTCTTCATCAATGGCGCCCTGGCACGCACCATCCCGATCACGACGGGCCAGCAGCCGAAGTTCACCACCCGCTCCGGGATCAAGGTGATCATCGAGAAGTACCGCTCCAAGACGATGAACTCCGAGACCATCGGGATCGACCCCAACGGTCCCGACGGCTACAACATCGACAATGTCGAGTACGCCCAGCGAGTCACCTTCTCCGGGGAGTTCCTGCATGCGGCTCCGTGGTCGGTGGGCTCTCAGGGCCGCGCCAACGTCAGCCATGGGTGCACCGGCATGAGCACCAGCAATGCCGCCTGGTTCTACGCCCAGACCCGCCCCGGCGACGTCGTGGAGTACCGCGGCACCGGCCGCTACATGACGCTGACCAACGGCTACGGCGACTGGAACCTCCCGTGGAAGGACTGGGTCGCGGGCTCGGCTCTCTAAAGGTCACGAAAACGACGTTGGGCCCCTCCTTGCGGAGGGGCCCAACGCTTTGTCGTGGTGCTCAGTGGTCGCGCAGCGGCTCGTCCGAGACGAGGTACTCGCGGTGTCCGTCGAGCTCGTGCCCGTCGGCGTGATGGCCGATCAGCGCGTGATCCTGTGCGGCAGCCTCCTCGGCGTGATGGTGAGCATCGGCGAGTTCGGCTGAGGTCGGCTTCTGAACGTTGGCATCGAACATCGCCGCCGACACGCGGGCCCGCAGACGGTCCTTGCGGGCCGCCCTGCTCTTGATGCCGTTGGCGTCCGCCTCGGGAGCGCCGACGTACACCTGGTCGCGGTCGCGAGCCGTGAGGGAGTAGGCACGCTCCTCATCCAGCGGCAGGTGACGCTCGCTGTAGGCGCCATCGGGGGAGCGCATGATGATGCCGGTCTCATACCCATGCAGCAGTTTCTCGTTGTCGTGGCGCTGCAAGGAGATGCACCAGCGCCGGGTCACGAAGAAGGCGATCGCGGGAATGATGAAGATCGCGCCGCGCATGAAGTACGTGATCGAGTTGAGGTTCAGGTGGAACTGAGTGGCCAAGATGTCGTTGCCACCTGCAGCCCACAGCAAGCCGTAGAGGGTCATCAGCGAGACCAGGAAGGCGGTGCGGGTCGGGGCGTTGCGTGGACGCTGCAGCAGGTGGTGCTCACGCTTGTCCCCGGTGACCCAGGACTCGATGAAGGGGTAGGCCAAGATCGCGCCGAAGATCAAGAACGGACCGATCTGACCGGGGATCATGACGTTCCAGCTGATCGTGTAGCCGAACAGGTGCGACTCCCAGCCGGGCATGATGCGCAGCAGACCCTCGGCCACGCCCATGTACCAGTCCGGCTGCGAGCCGGCCGTCACCTCGGCGGGGTTGTAGGGGCCGTACTTCCACACCGGGTTGATCGAGAGCAGCGCACCCATCAGCGTGGTGACACCGGACACGATGAAGAAGAACCCGCCGGCCTTGGCGGCGTACACCGGGAGCATGGGATAGCCCACGACGTTGTCGTTGGTGCGGCCGGGACCAGGCCACTGGGTGTGCTTGTGGTAGACCAGCAGCAGCATGTGGGCCCCGATGAGGCCGAGGATCAGGCCAGGGATCAAGAGAACGTGCGCGATGTAGAGCCGCGGGACGATCACGTGCCCAGGGAACTCGCCACCGAACATGAAGAACGACATATAGGTGCCGACCACCGGTGTCGCCTTGACCAGACCGTCAGCGATCCGCATGCCGGTGCCCGACAACAGGTCGTCGGGCAGGGAGTAGCCGGCGAAGCCTTCCAGGATGCCCAGGAGCAGCAGTCCGCCGCCGATGAGCCAGTTGATCTCGCGCGGCTTGCGGTAGGCCCCGGTGAGGAAGACGCGCATCAGGTGCACGATCATCGCGGCGATGAAGAGCATCGCGGACCAGTGGTGGATCTGCCGCATCAGCAGACCCGCGCGTACGTCGAAGGAGATGTCCAATGTGGAGGCGTAGGCCTCCGACATCTCCAGTCCGCGCAACTGGGCGTAGGAGCCCTGGTAGGTCACCTCGGCCATGGAGGGCTTGAACCACAGGGTCAGGAAGACGCCGGTGAGGAGCAGCACGATGAAGCTCCACAGGGCGATCTCACCGAGCATGAACGACCAGTGGTCGGGGAAGACCTTGCGGAGGTTCTTCTTGGCCAGACCGGCCAGGCCGAGCCGCTCGTCGGCCCACTCGGCGGCCTTGCCGGCCTTGTTCGGCTTGGCGGTGGCGGCCGCGTTCTTGTCGTTGCTGTCGAAGGCTTTGGACATGGTCAGCCACGCTCCCAGTAGCTCGGACCGACAGGTTCGAGGAAGTCGCTTTGCGAGGCCAGGTAGCCCTCGGAGTCAACAGTGATGGGCAACTGCGGAAGTGCTCGTGCGGCCGGGCCGAAGATCACTCGGCCGTTGTCGGCCAGATCGAAGGTCGACTGGTGGCACGGGCACAGCAGGTGATGGGTCTGCTGCTCCCACAAGGAGATCGGGCAGCCCACGTGGGTGCAGATCTTGGAGTAGCACAAGATCCCGTCGACGCCCCAGTCTTTGCGGTCGGCGGCAGCGGCGATCTCATCGGGTTGCATGCGCACGATGATGATCGCGGCCTTGGCCTTCTCAGACTGCAGGTCGTAGGTCTCGTTGGCGCCGTCTTCGAAGAAGAGTTCGGGCTGCCCGTTGACCAACTGGCCGATCTCGAGGTCCTCTGGCTTGATCGGAGTGCCGGTGACGTCCTGCACGAGTCGGATCAGCTTGCGACGGCCCCACACGGTGTGTTCGAGGGCATCGCCGGGGAGCGGACCGAGGTCGCGCAATGCCACGACGACCGGCACCCCGAGAAGCCCGAGTCCCAGCAGCATGGAGTTGCGCACCAGCGGCCGCCGGGCGATCCCTGATTCGGCGATGCCGTCACGCAGCGAGGCGAGCGCGGTCTCGCGATCCTCCTCGCTGGAAACTGCCGGGTGGCGGTATTCGACGATCTCGTGGTCGGCCATCAACTTGCGGGCCAATTGGATCGCGCCCACCCCGATCAACAGGAGCGAGAGGCCCAAGGTCAGGCCGAGCGCCACGTGGGAGGCGCCGAGACCCATCACGACGTCGGGCTTCTCGCCGATCTTGAAGGAGAAGTAGGCGACCACGAACAAGATCGAGGAGATAGCCGAGATGGCGAAGAGGGCCGCGACCTGTCGCTCGGCACGCTTCTCCTTGGCCGGGTCGACGTCGGTGGGGCGCGGCTGGTGCTCGGAGAGCCCCGGGTCGGCGATCGGGTCGGCGACGGCGGCTGCTACCTCGGCACCGTGCTCGGTTGGCGCGCTCATGACGCGGATCCCTTCTTCGTACGGGCGGTGTGTGCGGCGATCCAGACCGCGAACATGACCAGAACCCCGATTCCGCCGACCCAGGCGAAGACGCCTTCGGAGACCGGACCCAGGGCGCCCATGGAGGTGCCGCCGTAGCCGGGATCGGACTCTGTGGTCTTGAGGTAGGCGATCACGTCACGCTTGTCCTGGGGGGTCAGCACGGCGTCGGAGAACACCGGCATCTGCTGTGGGCCGGTGACCAGAGCCTCGTAGATGTACTTCTCCGGCACGCCGGTCAACTTCGGTGCGTACTTGCCACCGGGCAGAGCCCCACCGGAACCGGCGAAGTTGTGGCAGGCGGTGCAGTTGGTGCGGAAGATTTCGCCGCCACGTACGACCTGTTCGTTGGTGGCACCCGAGGCGTCCCAGTCCGCTGAGGTGGGAATCGCCGGACCGGGGCCGAGCGAGGCCACGAAGGCGGCCAGTTGGGAGATCTCTTCCTCGGTGTAGACGACCTTCTTGCGGGGCGCCTGTACGCCGGGATTGGCCAACGGCATGCGGCCGGTACCCACCTGGAAGTCGACAGCCGCGGCACCTACGCCCACGAGCGAGGGTCCGTATTGACCTCCATCGGGAGAGGTGATGCCCTCGGCGTTCTTGCCGTGACACGAGCTGCAGCCGACGAGGAACAGCGCCCGACCCTTCGCGATCGCATCGGCGTCGGAGGTCTTGTTGACCGCGTTGGCCGGGGTGAAGACCGCAACTGCCGCGGCACTCATCAAGAGAGCCGACAGCAGGAGCGCCGGAGCTGCCAGGGGGGACCGTCGGCCCTTGGAGAGCCTTCCAGCCAGCGAGTTGATGAATCGCACAGTGCTTCCTTCGGTGTCGGAACGGCGTTTCACTTGATGATGTAGATCGCGGCGAACAGCGCCACCCAGACCACGTCCACGAAGTGCCAGTAGTACGACACGACGATGGCGCTGACGGCCTGTTCGTGGGTGAAGCGACGGGCGACGTAGGTGCGCCCCAAGACGAAGAGGAAGGCGATCAGACCGCCGGTCACGTGGATGCCGTGGAACCCGGTCGCCAGGTAGAACAAGGTGCCGTAGGCGTTGGCCGGGATGGTCAGACCCTCGTGGACGAGCTTGGCGTACTCGAAGGCCTGACCGGCGATGAAGATCGCGCCCATGAAGTAGGTCAGGATGAACCACTCGCGCAAGCCCCACTTGCGGAACTGCAGCAACCCACCTTGGCGGCCCGGCTGGCCGCGCTCGGCGGCGAACACACCCATCTGACAGGTGAACGAGGACGCCACCAGAATCACGGTGTTCACCGAGGAGAAGGGGATGTTGAGCAGTGCCGTCTCTTGGGCCCACAACTCCGGGCTCACCGAGCGGACGGTGAAGTACGCCGCGAACAGAGCCGCGAAGAACATCAGCTCACTGGAGAGCCACACGATGGTTCCCACCTGCACCATGGAGGGACGGTCGTGGTGCCCGTGAAGACGAGATGCCGGAATCGAGACAGTAGCCACGGGAGCATTATGTCGATAGATGCGCGTGCAGGTATACCGCCCCCCGCCAAACACGCCAAGGAATCTTCAGCCAGGCTCCATCGCGACGCACTGCGTCGTCGGCGGTAGCATCGCTGCGTGACCTCGACAGCCGCCCCCGCTTTGACCGTTTTGGTGTATTCAGACGACGTGTCGACCCGCCACGACGTCATGATGGCGCTGGGTCGGCGCCCCCACCCGGATCTCCCGGAACTTCGCTACGTCGAAGTGGCCACCGAGCCCGTCGTGATCCAGCAGATGGATGCAGGCGGCATTGACCTGGCCATTCTCGATGGCGAGGCCACTCCGGCCGGCGGCATGGGCATCGCCAAGCAGCTCAAGGACGAGATCCACAACTGTCCGCCGGTCCTGGTGTTGACCGGTCGAGCCCAGGACATGTGGTTGGCGACATGGTCGCGCGCCGAGGCGGCCGTGTCACATCCTCTCGACCCGATCCAGCTCGCCGAGACTGTGACCACATTGTTGCGTTCTCGTGTGCCGGCCCCCCGCTGACTCATGACCTCATCGACCACCCCGGCACCGCAGGTCCCGGGC
>CALMLL010000064.1 GCA_937868075.1 uncultured Marmoricola sp.
CCCGAAGGCACTTGTCCGCGAGCGGCGTGGTTCGTGAGCGGCAATCACGGCAGTGTGGCTCCCGGGGACGGGGAGACTCCTGCTTCGTCTGCCGCGCGGCTCCTAGTGGGGTGACCAGGGCCGCAGGCGAGGGATCCACCCCGGCACGTGGAGTCGGTAGTCGGCGTACTCCTGCGGGTAGGTCGCCAGCAGGTGTGGCTCCTCATAAAGGCGGACGAAGCTGACCATCGCTGCGGCCACTGCGGCGGCGTACCCCAGGAGGGGGAGGCTCGGCAGGAGCATCGCCTGACCGACGATGGTGGCGATGACCGCCAGATACATCGGATTGCGCACGTGGGCGTAGCTACCACGTGTGACGAGTTGGCGGGTCGGCGCAATGGGGGCCGGGGTGCCGAGACCCTGCCAGGCGAAGCGGGCGAACGCAGCGAGCAGGGTCACTCCACCCGCCACGATGAGGAGGGCGCCGGCGACGCGCAACACCCAAGGGCCGGGCCGGATGTCCCAGTGGGAGATCAGCCAGGGCACCAGCCCCGCGACCGTGCCGGGCGCCACGATCAGGAAGATCGCGCTGCCGAGCACGGCCTTGAGGCGGGCCATGGCTAGTCGCCCCGCCGCTCCTCGGCCATCTCGACCGCGCGCTCCATGCGCCGGTCCGGAACGAACCAGATCACCGCCACGGCGACGTAGAAGGCCATGGCCACCCAGACGTTGACGTAGACCGCGGCCACGATCCCGCAGATGTAGAAGGCCAGGGACAGATTGCCCTTGAGGTCGCGCCCGATCGCGCCGGCCAGCCGACCGCTCTTGTCGGTCCTGACCAACGACCTGACCAACACGTAGTAGCCGAAGCCGGCCAGCAGCAGGTTGACGCCATAGACCACCACCGGAGTCTGAGCCAGGTTGCGTTTCATCGACCCAGGCCGTGGTGAAGGGGAGCAGCGAAAGCCAAAACAGCAGGTGCAGGTTGGCCCAGAGGCCATGCCCGTCAACGCGGTCGGCGATCTGGAACAGGTGGTGATGGTTGTTCCAATAGATCCCGATGAAGGCGAAGCTCAACACGTAGGTGAGCAGGCTGTGGGACCCCTTGAGCAGGCTGGCGAGATCCTCACCTTCGGGCACTTTGAGTTCCAACACCATGATCGTGATGATGATCGCGATCACGCCGTCGCTGAAGGCCTCGAGTCGTCCTGTCCTCACCGGTTCCGCCTTTCTGCCAATCCTTTGATGTAACCGATCTGGCCCAGGTGGGCTGCGGTGTCCCCGATGACCGACACCAGCCTCACCGCGGCCGTGACCGGCGGTGTCCAGCGCTCGTCGACGATGCGCTCGAAGTCGCTCTCGCTCATGGCCTCCAGCACGCGCAGCGTCATCTCGTGCACGGCTTCGTGGTAGCGCAGCAGCAACTCGACGTCGCTGACTCCGAAAGCGCCGACGTCGGCGCTGGTGTGCCCGTAGCCGATCGAGCTCACGGCGTACGGCAGCGCAAAGCGATCGGCGAACCCCTGGGAGGTCCACACCTGTTCGACCTGACCGACTCCAGCGAGGTGGTCGTCTTGGACGCGGGTGAGGTGCCAGGCCAGCCAGCCGATGGAGTTGGCGTCGTGGTCGGGGCGCCAGAGCATGGTCTGGGCGTCCAGGCCGCTCAGTAAGGCGGGTAGGTCGTCTCGGACGCGTTGGTAGGCGTCGCGGAGCACCTCGGTGGTGGTCGTCATGAGTGTCCTCGGGGATCGCGTGCGTGCGCGTCTCGAAAGATAGCGGCCCCCGACGAGCGCGGCGAGGACTATCGGCCTGGGCTGGGCGCGGTTGGTGCTCGGGGCAGACGACTCGAAGCCGAGCGGCCACCAGATCCTGTTGCAGCAACTGGCAGAAGTCGGTGTGCTCGGGGCGCGGTTCGCGGAAGCGGCAGGTCTTGCACGAGCGGTCGACCGCGATGATGCCCTGAGCCTGCAGGTCGGCGATCAGGGTGAGCACGACCTCGAGGGCCGCCCCCTTGGCCTGCGGGTCCAGCCCGTCGAGGGTTCGGGCGAGCACACTCCGCTCGGAGTCGACCGCCTCGGCCAATGCGTG
>CALMLL010000065.1 GCA_937868075.1 uncultured Marmoricola sp.
GCGCGGCGGGGTCTTTTCCGGGCCCTGATCTGTTTGGATATCCGGTACCTCTGAGTGCGTGTCCGGTATGTGCTGATGGTCACGTAAAGAGACCATCCACCACCTTGATTCGCGCGTAGAGTGAACTATGGGGATGGGGTACCCGTCCGACCTGACCGACGAACAATGGGCCTCCATCGGCGACCTCTTCGAGGCCCGCACGACCATGGGACGACCCTTCGTTCACGAACGCCGACTCATCGTCAACGCGATCCTCTACCAGTCCAGAACCGGCTGCCAATGGCGCTACCTGCCATCGGAGTTCCCGCCCCGATCCACCGTGCATGAGTGCTTCACCCGATGGCGCGACGACGGCACCTGGGATGCGGTCCACCAACGACTCCAAGACCTCGCCCGAGCCCAAAGCGGCCACGACCCCGGCCCCGGCGCTGCGGTCCTCGACGCCCAAAGCGTCCCCAACGCCGGTCCCGCCGAAGAGGTCGGCTACGACGCCGGCAAGAAGATCCGAGGCCGCAAACGCCATATCATCGTTGACTCCCTCGGCCTCCTCATTGGAGTACTCGTCACCTCCGCCTACATCTCCGACATCGCAGGCGGCCACAAACTCCTCCGCAAAGTCAGGCTGACGAACTCGATGCTCGGCATCGTCCGCTGCGACTCCGGCTACCAAGGACTCGACAAACGCGCCTCCCGACTTCGACTCAAGATCGAGATCGTCAAGAACCCGTCCCGACACTCGTTCATCCCTGTGCGTGACCGATGGATCGTCGAACGATCACTCGCCTGGTTCTCCGCCCAACGACGGCTCGGCAAACGCGACCTCGAACACACCGTCATCAACGCCGAAACCTGGGTCAAGGTCGCCTCGATCGCCATGATGCTCAACCGGCTTCACCCCAAACCCGGCACACCCCAAGCCGTCACCTGGGCACCCCACCCGTGACATACCGGACACGCACTGAGAGCCCCGGCAAGTGGTTGTCTCAACCGGGTGTGTTTGACGCACGGCGCCCGGCTGGTCTTGGCTAGGCGGCAATGTCCTCTCTCGTCATCGTCGAGTCACCCGCCAAGGCCCGCACCATCTCCAAGTTTCTTGGTGCGGGCTATGTGGTGGAATCCTCCATCGGCCACATCCGCGACCTCCCGCGCTCCGCGGCCGAGGTTCCGGCCGTCTACAAGGGGGAGCCCTGGGCCCGCTTGGGGGTGGACACCGCCAACGACTTCAAGCCGCTGTACGTGGTGGCCGGCGACAAGAAGTCCCAGGTGAAGCATCTGAAGGGGCTGCTGGCCGAGGCGGACGAGTTGTTCCTCGCAACGGATGAGGATCGCGAGGGTGAGGCAATTGCGTGGCACCTGCTGGAGGTGCTCAGCCCCAAGGTTCCGGTGCGCCGCATGGTGTTCCACGAGATCACGCCCGATGCCATCCAGGCGGCCATCGACAACCCGCGCGAGCTGGATCGTCGCATGGTCGATGCTCAGGAGGCCCGTCGAATCCTCGACCGCCTCTACGGCTACGAGGTGTCGCCGGTTCTGTGGAAGAAGGTGATGCCTCGGTTGTCGGCGGGTCGGGTGCAGTCGGTGGCCACCCGCATCGTGGTGGAACGCGAGCGGGCCCGCATGGCCTTTCAGGTTGCGTCCTATTGGGACCTCAAGGCCCAGGTTGCAACCACTCCAGGGGATGGTGCAGCGTCGACTGCGACACGGTTCGGCGCCCAGGTGATCGAACTGGACGGCGTGCGTCTGGCCACCAGCCGCGATTTCAATGCCGATGGCCAACTGACCCGTGAGGGTGCGCTGGTGTTGGACGAGCCCAAAGCCTCGGCGCTGGCGGCAGCGTTGGCCGACGCAGCGGCCACGGTCACCTCGGTGGAGGCCAAGCCCTACACCCGCCGTCCCTACCCGCCCTTCATGACCTCCACCCTGCAGCAGGAGGCGGGGCGCAAGCTGCGCTTCAGTTCGGCGCAGACCATGTCGGTGGCCCAGCGACTGTACGAAAACGGTTTCATCACCTACATGCGTACCGACTCGACCACGTTGTCGGAGTCGGCGCTCAAGGCAGCACGCAGCGAAATCTCGCAGCGCTACGGGGCGCCCTACCTGCCAAAGGAGCCGCGCACCTACAAGAAGAAGGTCAAGAACGCGCAAGAGGCGCACGAGGCCATCCGCCCCGCAGGCGACAGCTTTCGGGCGCCCGATGAGGTGCGCGATCAGCTGCGAAGCGACGAGTTTCGCCTGTACGAACTGATCTGGCGTCGCACCGTGGCCAGTCAGATGAATGACGCACGGGGCGAGTCGGTGCAGGTGCGCCTCTCGGCCCAGACCAACCCGACGGGCGGCGCCTCCGCACAGAGTGTCACGATGTCGGCCTCGGGGCGCACCATCCTGTTCCCGGGCTTCCTCGCGGCCTACGTGGAGGGCGAGGACGACGGCGCCGAAGCCGACGACGCCGAGTCGGTGCTGCCCGATGTGAGCGAGGGCCAGGCGATGGTGGTTGACGAGGCCGAGGCGAAGGGCCACGAGACCCAGCCGCCGTCACGTTTCACCGAGGCGTCGTTGGTGAAGCGCCTTGAGGAGCTGGGTGTAGGCCGTCCGTCCACGTACGCCTCGATCATCTCCACGATCCTCGACCGGGGGTACGTGTGGAAGAAGGGATCGGCCTTGATCCCCAGCTTCACGGCCTTCGCCGTGATCGGTTTGCTCGAGGGGCACTTCCCGGAGCTGGTCGACTACGCGTTTACCGCACGCATGGAGGACGACCTCGACGGTATTGCCGGCGGGTCGGAGGAGGCGATTCCATGGCTGAGCCGCTTCTACTTCGGTGCCAACGAGGATGATGCCGGGCTGGCCCGCATGGTCTCGGAAAACCTGGGGGACATCGACGCACGGCAGGTCAACTCGATCCCGCTGGGTACCGACGACGAGGGACGCGAGGTGGTGGCCCGGGTTGGACGCTACGGCCCGTATCTGCAACGCGGCGATGACCGGGCGGGGGTGCCCGAAGACCTGGCGCCCGATGAGCTGACGTTGGAGAAGGCCACGGAACTGCTGGATGCGCCGTCGGGCGACCGGGAGTTGGGCACCCACCCGGACACCGGTTGGCCGGTGCAGGTGAAAGCGGGCCGGTATGGGCCGTACGTGTCGATGGCCGATCCCGACCAGCCCGATGACAAGCCTCGTTCCGCCTCGCTGTTCGCCACCATGGACGTGGCCACCGTCGGCTTGGACGAGGCGGTGCAGTTGTTGACGCTGCCTCGCGTGATCGGCGTCGATCCGGCCGACGGTGAGGAGATCGAGGCACTCAACGGTCGCTATGGGCCTTACATCAAGAAGGGCAAAGACAGCCGCAGCCTCGACTCGGAGGATCAGCTGTTCACCATGACCCTCGAGCAGGCACTCGCCAAGTTGGCCGAGCCCAAGCGTCGCAAGGGGCAAAGTGCGAAGCCACCGCTGAAGGACCTGGGCCCCGACCCCGACAATGCGGAGCGATCGATCCTCGTCAAGGACGGCCGCTTCGGCCCGTACGTGACCGACGGCGAGACCAACGCCAGCCTGCGTAAGGGCGACACGCCCGACGATCTGACCATGGAGCGGGCGCAAGAGCTGCTCGCCGACCGGCGGGCCAAGGGTCCGGCGAAGAAGAAGGCTCCGGCGAAGAAGAAGGCGCCGGCGAAGAAGAAGGCGCCGGCGAAGAAGAAGGCGCCGGCCAAGAAGAAGGCTCCGGCGAAGAAGAAGGCGCCGGCAAAGAAGAAGGCGCCCAAGTAGCCGCAGCATCGCCGAATCAGGAGCTTGTCCGCCCTACGATGTGCGCTGCG
>CALMLL010000066.1 GCA_937868075.1 uncultured Marmoricola sp.
GTAGGCGTCGTCAACCGGAGGGTCGGTGCGCATCATGACGACATCGGCGTCAGCCAGTCGAAAATCGATCGGCTCGCCCAACCTGATCCACTCCGGGGTGCCCACCCAGTGGCCATCTACCAGTTCGGCCGGAGTGAGCTTGGCCGGCCAGGCAGCCGCGCGGGTGGCCCCGTCGACGAAGGCCAACTGGTCGGCAGTGGTGACCCATACCCGATGCCCGCGGACCTGCGCTGCCTCCATCAAAGCAACGCTGGTGTCGTGGGTCGGCACCAGCACGGCCACCGGGTCGGTCACGAAGAGGATGTCCAACGAAGCGACCTCCTGTTCCGGCGACGGCAGCCCGGAGGTGGGCGGTCTCTCACGGGTGCTTCAGCCTCTCACGTTGTCGTCACTGGGTGGCTCGGGCGGCCGGAACAGTGTTTGAAACTGCTTGGCCGAATAGGTGTGAGCCTGTGCTTGCTCTTCTCGAGGGTCGGCCACCCGCACTTTGGTCGACGGCCGATTGCCGATCCGCTGCGTCCAGGCATCGACCGCGGTGAACTCCGAGGCGATGTCGACACCATGGCCGGCGGCGACTCGGGTCCAGGGATAGCAGGCAATGTCGGCGATGGAGAACTCCTTCGCCAAGTAGTCGCGACCAGTCAGCGCCGTCTCCATCACCGAGTAGAGCCGCCGGATCTCACCGACGTAGCGGCCTCGGGCGTAGGCATCGTCGATGCCCATCTTGGGAGCGTGACTGACGAAGTGCGCGGCCTGGCCAGCCATAGGTCCCTGATTGGCCACCTGCCACACGGTCCAAGAGATCGCCTCCCACCTCAGGTCAGGATCGTCGGGCAGCAATCGTCCGGTCTTCTCGGCGAGGTACAACAAGATCGCCGCTGACTCGAACACCGCGAGGGGCCGCCCGGAGGGCCCCTCGCGATCCACGATGGCCGGGATCTTGCCGTTCGGGTTGATCCGGAGATACTCGGGATCGAATTGTTCGCCCTCGCGAATGTCGACCCACGTGATCTCGTACGGCAACTCCAACTCCTCCAGCGCAATCAGCACTTTCCGAGCATTGGGACTGGTGAAGTAGTAGAAGTCGATCATCGGCGATGACGTCTCAGACGCCGAACTGCTCAGTCAACCGGTTGATGTACCCCATCAGGTTGGGCTTGGTCTGCACATACCCGGTCCCCGGCCACGGGTGCGGCTGGAGAGCGATGTGCTTGAGCGTGGAGTAGACCGAGGCGTCCAGCGCACGGAGCTTGTCACCGGTGAAGTAGGTCTTGTCCCCCAGGTAGTCCGACAATGCATCGATGTCGGCGCGGAAGAACTCCTGGACCGCCTCCGAGGTACGCCGCCCCATCCCCTGACCGTTGAACCCATCCATGATCCGCTGCCGGAAGGGGGCCAGTGCGGTACGGATCTCGTCGGTCACCTCGACGCCGGTGATGATCCCCATGTAGACCTCCCAGCCCTCGTCCAGGCGCCACCGAGGCTCGATGATTCCGCTCCAGTAGAGGTGCTCCTCAACGAGCCGGTTCCACGCCAGGTTGTTGGCTGCTTCCGCCTTGCTCAGGTCTCCGTCGAGCGGGTCGCCGTAGGTCGCCTTGAAGTAGTTGATGATCGTTGTCGAGTCGACAACCTTCTGGCCGTCCTCGGTGACGATGAACGGCAGCTTGCCGGTCGGCGAGTCCTCATCGAGCCGCGCAAGGTCTTGCGTCTTGTGCTCGAACTCGATCCCGGTGAAGGTCATGTAGTTGACGACCTTCGTCACATACGGGCTGATGTCGGGGACACCGAAGCCCGGCATGTAGCCGTAGATGGTGATCATTCTTTCGTCCCTTCGTTGGGTGTGGTTGAAACGGTTTCCTTCGGTTCCCCGGACCGCGCCCCTCTCACCATGGGAGGAACTCCCCGTTGGAGTGCTGGAATCGGCCGGACGTCTGTGCGGTGAGGCCATCGAGATCGGCGATCAGCCCGGCGGCGGCCACGTCGGGGGTGATGTAGTCGAAGTCTCCGGGGTAGTCCTTGGTGAGCTCCGTGGCCACCATCCCCGGGTGTAGCGCGAGCACGTGGATGCCACGTTTGGAGAGGTCGTGATGGAGGTTGAGGACGACCATGTTCGCGGCCGCTTTGGAGACCCGATAGGCGTACATGCCTCCCGAGCCGTTGTCCCCCAGCGACCCCACTCGGCTGGTGAGTACGCCGACCTTCGACCCCTCGTGAAGCAGCGGAGCCAGCGCCTCGATTGTTCTCAGTGGCCCCAGGGTGTTGATCTCGAACTGGCGGCGCACGTCGTCGTAGTCGATCGTGCCGAACTCGTCGAGGCCCAACACCCCGGCGACGTGGAAGAGGCGGTCGATGCTGACATTCTGAGCGCTCAACTGCGCAGCGAAGGTGTCGATCGCAGGTCCGGAGGTCACGTCGACATTGCCGTGGACCTCGGCGCCAGCCTCGGCGAGCGCGTCGTTGCCAGCAAGGCAGGCGGCGATGACCCGCTCCCCTCGCTCCAGGGATTGTCGCGCGATCGAGTTAGCGATCCCACGGTCAGCGCCGATGACGACGGTGGTGATCATCATTGACCCCCGGCTGCGCCTGAGGTCGCCTGGTCCATGAGTTCGGCGACCTCTCCCAACTCCTCCACCCCAACCACGCCACGTCCGGCGAGGTCGGCGATCTCGGCGTCTCCCAGACCCAGCTCGTGCAACACCTCGACGTTGTGCTGACCGAGTCGCGGAGCGCCGCGCGGTGGGTCCGGCTCGGTCCCCAGGAAGCGCGCAGGGACCCGAGCCTGGCGAAGCATCCCGGCGTCAGGGTGCGGGTTCTCCACGATGATCTCGGCTGCCAGCACCTGCGGATGCTCGATGACCTCGGATCGCTTGAGGATCGGGGCCGCCGGTACGTCGTACTCGGTCAGCGTCGAGATCCAATGCGCGCTGGAATCCCCGATGACGACGTCCTGGATCAGTTGCAAGCGAGCGTTGATGTTCTCGGACCGGCCGACCGGTGTAGTGAACCGCTCGTCCTCGGTCCACTCCGGGTGACCCAGCGCGTGGCACATCGCGACCCACTCTTGGTTGCTGTTGGTAGCGATGGTGATGTAGCCGTCTGCGGTCTCATAGATCAGGTCGATGAAGCTGCCGCCCTGCTCGACCGTTGTCGGCTTGTCCATGAAGGTGTAGGCGCCCATGTCCGATGCCCAGAGGAACGAGAGGACTCCCTCAAGCATGGACAGTCGGATGTGTTGTCCATCTCCGGTGCGCGTTCGCGCGAGCAGGGCCGCAGTGACTGCCTGAGCCGCCACCACCGCACTCAGCTTGTCGGGAAGGATGGTGCGAATCAGTCGCGGCCGCTCGGTGTCGGAGCCGGCCTGCACCGTGGTCAGCCCGGTCAGAGCCTGAATCAATGAGTCGTAGACACGTTGGCCCACCAACGGTCCACGTTCGCCAAAACCGCTCATCGAGAGATAGACGAGGCCTGGATTGACGCTGGAGAGGTCCTCGTAGCCGATGCCGAGCCGCTCGACTACCCCTGGCCGGAAGTTCTGGACCACGACGTCGGCGGTCGCGACGAGCCGCTTCAACAACGCGACACCGTCAGGGCTCTTGAGGTCGATCGTGATCGAGCGTTTCGACCTGTTCACGTTGACGAACATCGCGGAGAACCCGCCGTGTCGATTGGGCAATGATCGAACGTGGTCGCCCCTGCCGGGCACCTCGACCTTGATGACGTCGGCACCCTGGTCACCCAGGATGTCCGCGGCCCATGGGCCGGACATCATCGACGACAGATCTATGACTCGGATCCCTTGCAGCGGTCCTGCCATTGGACTCCCTCACCCAGCCGCCACCGGCCGTTGTCGCGCCTCGTCCGGACGGCGCGGGCCGACCAGCGCCTGTTGACCCCGACAGCCTTGCGTGTGACCGTGGTCACACTGCGACGTTAGGACTAATCTTCTTAGAGGTCAACTACTTGCACTGCAGGCTCAGCACAACACAACCCGTCACAGACGCGCCGAGGCGAAAGGGGGCAATCGGTGCCTCAGCCCTGTCGGTCCCTAGGACTGAACGACCTGCGTGAGATTGCCTCCGAATGCTTCCAATCCTCTGGCCCTGACCGGTACGGCATCGAAGCCGAGTGGCCGACCCACCGCAGAGACGAGGTGACTCAGCGACCCGGTGAAGAGGAGATCGCCCGGTGGAGCGCCTGGGAGGTCCCCGGTGGCGGACGGGTCACCTTCGAGCCCGGTGGTCAGATGGAGCTATCCACCGAGCCGTGCCGGACCATCGGGGAGGCACTGAAAGCCTTGAGGGAGGGCTCGGCATATATCCGAGAACACCTGGCGACCGAGGGCTACATCTGTGCAGATCTCGCCCTCGATGGACGACGACGCCCCGTTCGGGTTGTGACGAAGAGCCGCTACGTCGCCATGGAGGAGTTCTTCGACTGCACGGGGCCGGCCGGGCGATGGATGATGAACAACACCGCGTCGACCCAGGTGAACATCAGCCACGACCACGACGCTCCCTTCCGTCGATGGTTCACCATGAACCAGATCGGACCGTTGCTCATTGCCGCCTTCGCCAACTCGCCCGGAGTGGACCTCGACGGTCAGCACTGGGTCTCGTTGAGGGAGGCGATCTGGTGGGCGACCGATCCGGCGCGGACCAGACCGGTCCGGATTGACCTGTCACCACCGGCTGCCTGGCTGGACTACGCACTCAACGCCGATGTGGCGTTCGTGTGCATGGACGGCTCCGCCGGCTTCCACGGGCGAGGTCTACGCCCCGGGCTCACGTTCGGGGAGTGGGCCAACCGGGGCCACGAGACCGGGTGGCCCACCGCCGATGACTTCCGCTACCACCTGTCGATGCTGTTCCCGCCGGTCCGGCCTCGCGGGTGGCTCGAGTTGCGCATGCTCGACGCGCTGCCCGAGTGGATCCGAGCGGTGGCGTGCCTCGTCGTGGCCGCAGCCGGGACCCCGGAGGCCGGCCAGGACCTCAGGGCCGCTCTTCCACACACCAGTCACTGGTGGAGAGTTGCCAGCCGTCGCGGCCTGCACGACGGCCGCGTGGCCCAGGCTACGGACGCGTTGTTCGCGGTCGTTCAGCGTCACCTCGGCACGGTGACCGATGACAGGCGCCATCACAGGCTGGTGGCCGATTTCGTGAACAGGTACGTCGATCGACGTAGTACCCCTGGTGAGGACCACGCGGTGGAGGTCGACCTGCGGGAGTTCGCGGAGGTCGCTACTCACTGATGGACTGACTATCCCCGCGGAGGCTCGGGGTCCTCGAACCTCGCCAGAAATGTCTTCAGGATGCGACGAAGCTGGGCCTGGTCCTCGCCACTGAGCGCATCAAGGAGCGAGGTCTCGTGCGCCATCAGGTCTGCCAACACGTCATCGATGAGTTTCATCCCGGACTCGGTGAGTTGCACATCGATGCGTCGCCGGTCATCGGCGTGAATCTCTCGGGTGATCAGCCCGGCCTTCTCCAGCTTGTCCAGTCGTTGTGAGACGCCACCTGGAGTGATCAACGACGTGTGGGTGAGTTCGCCGGCCGTCCTGCGGTAGGGCGATCCAGAGCGCCGCAGCATGGCCAACACGTCGATAGTGACCCTGTCGGTGCCCAACTCTGCGAGCCTGGCTTTGCGCTCGTTCTCCAGGTGTCGAGACACGCGCCACAGGCGCGAGATGATCCCCACTGAGGAGACATCCAGGTCGGGCCGCTCCCGGTTCCACGCCTTCTCGACACGATCGATGCGATCCTCGGTGGCGGGTGGGTCGCCAGCTTGATCGCCCGACTCAGGCATGGTGGGATCCACTCCTAATGATTCAGCACTAAGTAACCTGCGCGTGAACTCTATCGGTTGCACGGCGCCGAGGCCGCGGCCTGGAGCATGTCTGGGCTGGCCCTACTTCGGATCGACGGCTTGGTTGACCTGGTCGGGATCTATGGGCTCGGCGATGATTTCACGCACACCGAACGGTGCCGGGTCCGGCAACGATGAGACATGAGCCTCGTAGGGTTCGGCACCTAGCTGACGGTA